>CAYJTX010000171.1:0-7279 GCA_964372615.1 uncultured Bacteriovoracaceae bacterium
CTCGGCTTGAGCCGACACCACCTTGGCGCTCATGCCGCCGCTCACCACGTGGTGGTTCGTCACGAACAGATTGGGCTCGATGAAGAAACCGCTGCCCTGCATGACCGTCTTTCCTTCGGCGTCGTACACGAGCACCATCCCGGCGGCGGATGCGACGCGCGACAGCACGTGGCTCGTGCCCCCGCGGGCGCAGAGACCCTGTCCCTCATCCCCACCGCTCGGAAACTGACGAAAAGTCAGTTTTTCCAGAAACATTCACAAAAACATTCACGCCCCCTTCGGAAAAAGCCCTTTGGACGCTGAAAGGCGGATTGTGCGCTTAGAACGACGCACTGCGGTAGATAAAATCCTGACCCCGGGCTGGCCGAGCCTGGGCGACCGCGCACGCGGTGAGCACGCTACTCGCCCTCCTCGCGTCGCCGCCCGCCCAGGCGCGCGGCCTCTCCGTCGGCATGCGCATTCGCCAGGATTTCTTTCAGCCGCTCGTGCCCGTCTCGAGGGCCATCAAAACGTGCTTCAAGCCTGACGCGAGCGGGAACCCGGCGCTCTCCATCTGCACGGAAGGAGGCGCCCCGCGCGCCCGCCGCGGCGCCTTCCCCCAGCCCGAGGCCCGGGCCCCCGGCTCGCCCAAAGCAACGCCTGAGCGTAAGCAGGCTTCGCCTGTGGGCTTCTAGGAGGTAGAGTCGCTTTCCATGGAGCGATACGCGCGACAGGCTGCCGAGGCTCTCAGCCAGGTCCTCCCGTCTCCCATCACGGCGGCCGATCTCGAGATTCCACCCGATCCCAAGCTCGGCGATTTCGCATTCCCGTGTTTCCGCCTCGCCAAGGAGTTTCGCAAAGGCCCACCTCAGGTCGCCCAGCAGCTCGCGGACGACCTCCGGAAGAAGAACGCGATTCCGAAGGGCCTCGAGCTCAGCGTCGCCGGGCCCTACGTGAATTTCACGGTGCCCGCGACCGAAGCCGTTCGCGCGCTCGTGGGCGATATCCTGGATGGGCCGGAGAACGGGCATTACGGTTCGCTTCCCGCCGACTCGCGCGGCAAGTGGGTGCTCGAGTACAGCTCCCCGAACGTGGCAAAGCCCTTTCAGATCTACCACCTCCGCCCGACCGCGCTCGGCGCGGCCCTCGACCGGGTCGGGCGCTTCCGAGGGCTGTCCGTCGTTTCCATCAACCACCTCGGCGACTGGGGCACGCAGTACGGGAAACTCGCGGTCGCCGTGAGGATGTACGGCTCGACGCTGCCGGCGAACCCCACGATCCTCGATCTCGTCGACATCTACGTGAAGTTCCACGCCGAGGCCGAGAAGAACCCGAAGCTCGAGGACGAGGCGCGCGAGGCGTTCCTCAGGCTCGAACGTGACGACCCGGAGATGCGCTCGCTTTGGAGCCGGGCGGTCGACATCTCGATGAAGGAGTTCCTGCGCATCTACGAGCGGATCGGCGTGCGCTTCGACCACATCTGGGGCGAGTCGTATTACAAGGACCAGCTCGCCCCGCTCCTGAAGGAGCTTCGCGAGCGAGGCCTGCTGGTCCAGAGCGAGGGCGCCTGGGTCGTTCCGCTCACCGACGAGGGAGGCAAGGAGATCCCGCCGTGCATCCTCGAGAAGAGCGACGGAGCGACCCTCTACGCGACGAGGGACGTAGCCGCGGCAAGCTACCGCTTCGGCAAGTTCCACTTCGACCGGATGACCTACATCGTGGGCGGCGAGCAGAGGCTGCACTTTCAGCAGGTCTTCGGCGTCTTGAGAAAGATGGGCAAGGACTGGGTCTCGCGCTGCGAGCACGTGCCGACCGGCCTGTACCGCTTCAAGGACGCCAAAATGTCGACCCGCAAGGGCAACTACGTCACGCTCGAGGACGTGATCGCGCTCGCGAAGGAGCGGGTCTCGACCCTCATGCGCGAGCGCGCCGCGGCCGGCGGCGAGGCGCTGCCGACGGACTTCGAGCGCACGGTCGAGACGGTGGCGGTCGGGGCCGTGATCTTCCACGACCTTCACAGCGACCCCGCTCGGGACCTCGAGTTCGACCTGGAGCGCGTCGTGGATTTCGAAGGCGAGACGGGGCCCTACCTCCAGTACGCGCACACGCGCTGCCTGAGTATTCTGAGAAAAGCCCGAGACACAGGCCAGCTCAAGGGCGAGGTCCGGTTCGACCCGGCGGCCCTCGAGGCGATTGTCACGGCCCAGGAGATCCAGCTCGTGAAGACGCTGGGCCAGCTTCCGCTGCACCTGGAGCGCACGCTCAAGTTCGCCAAGGCGAGCCAGCTCGCGAACTACCTGGTCGACGTGACGAAGGTCTTCGGCACCTTTTACCGGGAGTGTCGGGTTCTCGGAGAGGCGCCGCGAACGACCGCCTCGCGCCTCATGCTCGTCGAAGCGACGCGGCGGATCCTGGCACGGGGCCTGGGCCTGCTGGGCGTTCCCCTTCCCGACCGCATGTAAATTACAACAAGGGCATTGGCGCCATCTCGGGCTCGTCCGGCTTTTCCGCGGCCGGCGCGCGATTCTTCGGAGCCTCCGACGGCTTCGGGGCTGGCTCCGGCTTCTTGGGCTCGAGCGGCGGGCCCCGCTCGTCTTGTTTCTTCGGTTTCAGCTCGGGCGGGGGCTCCTCCGTCTGATCCGCCAGGCCAAACATGACCTCGCTCGGAATCAGCGCGGGGTCGAGGATCGGTGCCTCCGCTCCCTCGGTGTCCTGCGGTCCCTCCGGGCGGCTTGCCATCGCGTCCTCGAGCGCGCGCATGAGCTGCGCGGCGGAATTTCCGCCGTGGTACGTTCCTCCACCTGCCATCGCGATTCTCCGCAGCTTGTCGGCCAGGTTCTTTTCGGCGCCGATTCCCACCACATGGACGCGCACGGCGGGATCTCCCTCCCGAAGCGCGCGAGCGGAATCCTCGGGCGAGCCCTTGCAGCTCTCGAATCCGTCGGAAAGCAAGATCACGTTTTTCAGCGGCAGGCGACTCCTCGCAAGCGCCTCCTTCGCGGCATCCAAAGATCCGGAGAGCGGCGTGGCTCCCCGGGGTCTCAGTCCGCTGATCGCCCGGAGGATGCCCGCCCGCGGCTTGGGCGTGATATCGACCCGCGCCTCGATGTCATCGCAGCGTCCGGTTCGGTGCGAGAAGAGAAGCACGCCGGCCTGCTCCCCCCGGCTGTCGATTCCCGTCAGGAGCGACCCGAGCGAGTCGATCGCGGCCTCGAAGCGCGACTTCCCGTCCTTGCCCAGGATCGCCATGCTCCCGGAGACATCCAGGATGAAGTAGTGGCCGACCGCCTGGCCGGCGCCGGCCGAAGCGGCGAAGAAGTGCAGCGCGGCGAACGTGCAGAGCCCGGCTCCGACACGCGAGCCATTCGTATCACCCCGCGATCCCATTGACTCTGCCCACCGCCCCAGGAGCTCAAGCCGCGAGCGGCTGACTCTGGGCTACCCTTCCCGACAGCGCGTCCAGGCCCCGGGTCGCGCCCAGTTCTTCCGCCTCGGGCCAGCTGGCCCAGCCCGCTACTTCGACCGCGCGGAGCACGATCCTTCCGAAGGCCGTCTCCAGCACGAGCGCGACCACCGCGGTGCCAGGACCTCCCGCCACGAGACCCAGAACTGGAGCGCCTTGCTCCTCGACGTCCTCGAGCGGCAACGCGCTCGCTACTGTCTCGAGGGGAAACCAGTGAAGCGCGGGGGAGCCCGATTCGGCCCAGACCACCCGTAGCAGGATTCCCCGAGATAATTCCGGCTCTTTCAGGCCGCCGGCGGCCTCCGTGATCCGTTCTCTCTGGTGAAGATCCGTGAGCGCCGACTTTGCCTGTTCCACGCAGAGGGCTGCATCTTCGATCCAGTCCGGACGAGCGGCCAGGTCGATGAGGGGACGGGTGCAAAGCCGGCTCTCCAGCCCGTGGAGCGCCTGAACCACCGGCTCCCCGCCCCGAACCATCGTCGAAGTGCCCTTGAGCGTGTGGACGACCCTGAGAAGCGCCTGGACCTGGCCCGGACTCGCGCGTCCGAGCTGGCCTCTCTGTTCAATGAGCTGAAGAACGCACTCTCTCGCTTCGCTCGCCAGCCGCGTCGCGTCCATCAGGTAGGACTGGAGAATTGCCCGTTCACCGACCATTCCAACCCTAATGATCGGAACTTCCACCTCGGGACTCGAGCGCCAGTTTTCTGTCGGGCCCCTGGACACCCGTCAAAAGCCTGGACAGTTCCGTACCAGAACCTTTTTCCGTTCGATCCGTTCCACCCTTATGCGAACTCTCACTCGGTCAACCGGTCCCTGGGTTCTCTGTGCATTCTTCTTCTCGATGGGCGCCCTGGGGGGCGACCCCGTCCCCTGCCAATGCGAGCAGTATGCGAAGCTCGACCCCATCCGTACGCTCGTGAGCGATTCGGCCGCAGGCCTCCAGCTGCTGAACCGCGACGGAGCCCGCTTCGACTCCCGCCTGGACCGGGCCGCCCTCGAGGCGCTGGCGGAAAGCACCCTCGAGTCCGTGCCGCCGGAGTGCCGCGCCTACGTCAAGCTGCCCGGAGAGCCCCGCTTCCGAGTCATCGCCCGGATCTCTTCGGGCACGGGGTACGGGCCCCTGAACGCGACTTACGGCTCCGCCAAGCTCGACTCTCGCTACATCGCGATGTTCCAGGTCGTGAAGTCCGACTGCGTCCGTGAGCTGGCGCCGACCGGCGACACCTCCGCCTGCACCGACCCCGAGGGCACGAAGGTCTTCGAGATGATGGGCGAGCGCTTCGCGAGCGCCGACGGGTACGAAACCCTCTCGAATCTCCCGGAGGACCGCCGCTACTCGAAGTACTTCAGCACGCTCACGTCCGAGGAGTTCGAGATGATGGGCTACTACCACGGCTTCGCGATGTCGAAGACCGAGGCCGAATCGCAGGCCTATCTCAAGGGCATCGCCGGAACCCTCACGACCGATCAGAAGATCGGGCTCGTTCAGATGGCCCTCCAGCAGTGGGACAACGCCTACGACGTGGAACGAATGGAGGCCGCCGCCTCGGCGAAGGGCTCCGTCGCCTACGAGTCGATGCAGTCCGCGGTCCAGCACAACGCCGCCCTCGGGTACTACGGCTCGGGGGAAGGAGAGGAAACCTACTCCCAGGCCGAGTTCGCGGGCGTCTGCCGCGATCAGGCGTTGGGCGGAGTCCGGATGCTCGAGGCCCTGGGAGCCAAGGATTCCTACGTCGTCGCCTACGGCACCACCTCCGGCGCCTATCACGTCGACGTCATCACCCGATTCAAGGACCAGCCCGGATCGGTCTACCGCCTCGACACCGACGGCGAGACCAACGTCACGCGGCCCGGAGACGAGCGCGCGCTGCGTGCCCTGAGAGCCGACACCGCGATCAACTACCTGCTCGCCAACAGCAAGGGCCGCATCGTGGCCGACATCCCGAGCGAGAAGGGACTGCTGCTGGCGGAGGCGGCTGGCATGAACGCCCGCGATCTCGGAGGCGGTCTCGTGCAGACCCACAGCACGCTCGTCGGCGCCGATCTGGCGATCGGAAAGAACGACGGCACGTTCACGCACCGGCTGCGGGCCGTGGCCGCGAGCGATTCGTTCGGGTCGGAGTACTACCTGACCGGAGGCACCCATGACTGGGGCACGAACTCGAAACTGCCGGGCCGTCTCGGCTGGGTCGCGGGAGTCCAGAACAATCCCATCGGCACGTACGCGAACGACGGGAAAGACGCCCAGCAGAACGGCTTCGGTTACCTGATGCTCGACCAGGGCGTGAACAGCGGGGAGCTGAAGCTCTCGGACCGCGTCAGCACCGGTTTCGACTCGAAGGTGCTCGCGGTGTTCATGGGCGGCCACCTGATCGGGGAGCAGACCGATCGGCCCATTCTGCAGGGAGACTTTAGATATAATCTGGGCTTTCACGTCACTCAGACGGGCAGGGAGGGCAAGGCCACCCTGACCCACGCGGTGACGACGCAGGTCACGCCCGGCGTCGCCGACATCACCGACCCGCACATGCCCCAGCTTCCGATTCCTGTACTGAACTTCGCTCAGTATCGCGGCGAGTATCGACGCGAGCTCGGCCCCGAGGGCGAGGCGGCGCTCCTGGTCGCGGCGACGGGGGTCCTGAACGGCGACCTCGGCGGAGCGGGGAGGCTCGAGGCCGGAGTCGCGGGAAAGCGGCTGGCCGCGTTGACCTTTGTTGAAGGGCCGGTGCTTCCGGGCACGGCTCCCTACATGCCAGGCACCGATCCGACGGTGGGCGGCAGCCTCCAGTTCCAGCTCAGCCGGCACGCGCGCCTCTCGGGAGAGGCCGCCTACGGCCAGTGGGAAGGCGCGAGCGGCAAGGCCGGGCTCGAGATTCTATTCTGAGCGGCGGCCTACGAAAACCGCACCCGACCCTTGAATCCGGACGAGGATCTGCAGTCCCCCTGTTCCAGGACCCCAGAGCTCAGCCTCCCACGCGTCGGGTGCAGCTGCCGGCGGGGCCGGATCGCGCCGAATTCGCCCCATCAGCTTTCGCCCGCTCTGCACGCCAGCGTCGAGGGTCCAGCGAGTCGCCGATCCCTTGCCCACCTTTGCACGCGAGTACACCACGCAGTCGCCCGTATACGGTGCCTCGGCTCCCGCGCGCCCCAGCCTCAGCGTGGCGGATTCCGAGCTCATGCCGGGATCTCTCGGCCGAGGCGCGAGCCAGATGCCCCGCCAGCTCCCGCTCAAGTCCGCTTCTCCGGCGAGTCGTCCTCCTGGAGGACTCGTCGCGGGAGAAGGCGCGACGGCGGGTGCCCCGACCTCCCCTACCCGCGAAACGATCCCTGGAGTCTTCTCAGTGGAAAGGTAGGCCTCAAGCGCCAGCTTCCCCGCTCCGGCCGGAAGCCTCTTGAGCGCCTGGGCCGCCGCCAGGCGGATCTGGGCGTCCTCGTCCGCGAGAAACCTCGAGAGGAACTCCACGGCCTGAGCGCCCTGCGAGATCCCGTAACTACGGATCGCCGACTGCCGCACCGTCTTGTGAGAGCTCGTCTGCGCCTGTCCCTGCAGGAACTCAACAGCCTCCGGAACGTCGGGAAACCAGGCGAGGCCCTCGACAAGCCTCACTCGGTGATAAGTCTGCCGCGCCCGCCCGTGCATGGCGATGATCACCCGGGGAGCGCTCGGCCCCAGCGCGCGCCACCAGTCGCCCGTGTCAGTCGGGTGCCGCTGGCGGAGCGTCTCTTCCACAGCGGCCTCGATCTCATCGGTGCTCAGGGCCCCGGCCGCCTCGCCCGCCGAGCTCGCGAGCGCCAGCCACATCGCCGCCATGCATGCCAGACCGCGAAACGCCACGG
>CAYJTX010000172.1:0-7239 GCA_964372615.1 uncultured Bacteriovoracaceae bacterium
CCTTCATGAGGCCGATATTGCCTTCCTGGATGAGGTCGAGAAACTGGAGGCCCCGGTTCGTGTATTTTTTCGCGATCGAGACGACGAGGCGAAGATTCGCTTCGACCAGCTCGCTCTTCGCCTGGTCGGCCTTGCGCTCGCCGATCGTGAGCGTGTCCTGGATTCGCCGGAGCTCCGCGGCCTCGATGCCAGCCTCCTCCTCGAGGCGGTTCAGCTTCTTCTCGAGATCCTCTTCCTGCTGGATGAGCTGAGCCAGCTTCTGGTCGCTGACGTCGTACTCCTTGCAGAGGGCCGGGCGGGCCTCGGGGCCCTTTCGGTAGGTGCGCCCGATCTCTCGCATCTGCTTCGCTTCCTTGATGCCCAGGAAGTCGAATATCTTCTTGCGCTCATCCATCAGCTCGCGCCCGCGGATCCAATAGAGCTTGATCCGAGCCGAAAGCGCGTTGATGGTCTTCCGGTTGAACGCGATATTCTGGAACGCAGACTCGACTTGCCGCTCACGCCGCCGGATCTCCGTCTGAATCCGTTCCTTCTCTTTCTGCGAGGTCCTTTTCCCCTCGGGGCCGATGAGCTTGTCCTCCATCTTCTGCTGGTAGCCGACCAGGGAGCGGACTTTGCTGATCGCGGCCACGACGCGCTCGAGATAAACCTTTTCGTCGTCGGCGGAAATCTCCTCGTCGACGCCGCGGATGACGTCCTTCACCTTCGTACGGCCGGTTTCCATGCGCTCGCCCAGCTCGACGATCGCGAGCGTGCCGAGCTTGGAGGCCAGGAGAGCGCGCAGAATCTCGATCTCGCCTTCCTCGATCCGTTTGGCGATCTCGACCTCGCCCTCGCGCGTGAGGAGCGAAACGCTTCCCATCTTCTTGAGGTAGAGCTTGACGGGATCAGCGCCACGAACGAACTCGCCGCCGTCCTCTTTCGCCGTCTCTTCGGCCTCGGGAGCCGCCACGCCGACGGGCGCTTCCTCGGAATCCTCTTCCTCTTCTGATGAGTCCTTCGGCTTCTTCGTGGCGTCGATCACCTCGATCTCGTTCTCGGAGAGGAGGTTCATGACATCGTCGATCGCCTGGGGTGTGAGCACCTCAGGCGGCATCAACTCATTCACTTCTTCGAAGGTCAGGTGCCCGCGCTGGACTCCGAGATCGAGAAGTTTCTTGATTTCCTTGTTCTTGGCGAGGGAAGATGCAGCATCCGTAGGCTTCCCGTCACCTTTCACTCTTCCATGAGAAACGAGTGTCGTGACAGACGGCGAGCCGGATGCCGAGGCGGCGGCGTCCTTAGGCTTCGTCATAGAAGTTCGTAAACTCCTCTAATTTGCGGCGAACGTCAAGGCATTGTTTCATCAGATCCGCGTGTAACCCAGCGTCCTTACTGGCTTCCGCGGCCGCCGCTGCTACCTTGATCCGCTGCAAGAAACTTGCCCAGACCCTGCGTTGTGACTCGCTCACTGCTCGATGCAAACCGATCTCATTGCCATCGCTCAGCGCCGGCTCCGGGCCTGATTCAGCATCAACGAGCGCTTCGGTAAGGATCGAACGTAGTTGGGGGTCCTGGACCAGATTCAGCCAGACCTCTGGTTTCTCCTGAAATTCACAAAGAGTACCTCCCCCTTTCAAGACGGTACCGATCAGGTCCTGAGCGGGCGGATACTCGAAAAGCGCCTCCATCGTGACATCCGGGGGCAGATTGCTCCCGGCCGCTGACAAAACCCGGGTCTCCGATTCGCCCTTGAACAGCGCCTCCAGGAGGATTCTCTCGCGTCGAGTCATCTTTGCCGCAGGTCTACTGCTCGCACGTGGGGCCTGCCTGACACGGGCCTGAGGCGGAGGGGACCTCTGCCCTTCTCTTGAGCCTGGGCCTCCGCCCAGCGCTCTGCGAAGCAGCTCAGGCGCGATGCCGAGTCGACTCACGACACCGTCAAAGCGAACCTCGCGACCGACCGGATCCGAAAAGATCGACAGCCACCCGGCAATCTTCTTGATGGCCTGGGTCCGCTCTTCGAATCCTATGGCCGCATGCGCGCACTGCTCTTCAATTCTCGCGTCGAGGAGTGGCTTGGCTTCCGCAAGGATGGCGCTCATGGCCTCCTGCCCACCCGCTATTCTCTCGCCCGTTTCCTGGTCGAAGAGAATCTCGTCCGGATCCTTACCGCCTGGAATGACGGCTCCGTGGAGCACGAGGCCCGCCTGGAGGCCCGTTTCCATCGCGCGCTCCGTTCCCGCGATTCCGGCCTGATCTCCGTCGAAGAGCAGCGTGATCTTCGACGCAAGCTTGCGAAGGGCCGCGAGGTGCTCGGGAGTGAGCGAGGTGCCGCAAGGGGAGATGGCGTGAGCGAAGCCTCCGGCGTGTAGTGCCGCAACGTCGAAGTAGCCCTCGACCACGAGGGCCTCGTCTCGCTCCCGAAGGTGCTTCTGCGCCTGGTAAAGGCCGAAGGCGACGCGGCTCTTCTGAAAAACGAGCGACTCGCTCGAGTTGAGATACTTGGGCGCGGGAGCTCCGGGTTCCGAGCTCGGCTCAGCGGAGCCGGACTCCTGCGGAAGAAGACGCCCCCCGAAACCGACGACACGTCCCAGGGTATTGAGAATCGGAAATGTCGCGCGATTCCGGAAAAGATCGAAGTAGGCGCTCGAACCTGGTCGACTTCCCTGCCGGATCGAGGGCTTGATCAGCCCGAGCTCGACCGCAAGCGCAAGTGGCGCCTTCTTGGCTTCGAGAAAAGTCGCCAGAGAGTCCCAGCCCGGTAGAGCGGCGCCCACGTAGAAGTCCCTGGACAGGTCTCCGACCACGCCCCGGTGGGCGAAGTAGCGCTCGACCTCTGGCAGGCGCCTGAGATTCTCGCGGTAGAACATCGAGACGAGGCGATTGAGCCGATAGGCGGTCTGCAACTTTTCCCGCGCGGCCGCTCTCCTCTTGGCCGCCTCGGGATCTTCGCCGTCCGCCGCTCCCCCCCAGTCGCTCGGAAGAGGCACGCGAGCCTTGTCGGCCAACTCCTCGACGGCCTCGGGAAAGCCCAACCCGAAGCGCTCCATCACGAACGAGAAAAGATCGCCGCCCTTCTTGCAGCCGTAACAATGGTAGACCTGCTTGTCCTCGCTGACGCTGAACGACGGCGTCCGCTCCCCGTGAAACGGGCAAAGACCTACATGGTTGCGGCCGGTCTTCCGGAGCACCACGTGCTGCCCGACCACCTCGACGAGATTCACCGCCGCGCGGATCTTCTGGAGCAGCTCGGGTGAGAACTTGCCGCGCGCCACCGTTCAGTCCTCCCGGCTCTTCCACGGCCGTGCGATCGCGTTCTCGCCCGAGCGACTGACCCCCGGATTCCCGTCGAGGAAATACCGCCAAAAACGCTCGCGGCCGACACGGATGCCGACCCGGGGCGAAGCCATCACGCGAGCCGTGCCGGCCCCTCCATCGTGAACCGAGAGACGCGGACCGAGAAGCGGCTGAGCATTGTCTCGCATCCTGATGCCGAGAGCGCGCGTGAGGCGACCCGGCCCGGCCGCGCTCGAGCGCGAGCCCTCAGGCGGGATCAGGGTCGCGCCACGGATCAGTACCGCGCCCGGAAAACCGTCTCTTTCGGTGACGAAGTTCAACATCTCGTACATCCCGTAAATGAAGTAGACGTAGGCCACGCCCGGCGGCCCGAACATGATCGCACTTCGAGGCGTGGGGCCGCGGGCGCTATGAGACGCCGGATCGTCGCCCCGGTACGCCTCGGTCTCCACGATTCGGGCGGCAAGCTCGCGAGGAAGGCCCGCCCGGGGTCGAGCTGCCCGCACGACGAGCACCTTCCCCAGAAGGTCCCGCGCGACCTGCCGCGTATCCCGCCCGTAAAAGGCGCGGGGAAGCGGGTCACCCCAGACGCTCTTTGACGAGCTGACTGACCAGCTTTCCGTCCGCACGGCCTTGCACCTTCGCCATCAGGAGCTTCATGACGTTGCCCATGTCCTTGGCGGTCGAGGCCTTGGCCTCAGTCACCGCCCAGTCCACGAGCTTTCGTACCTCCGCCTCGCCCATCTGCTCGGGCATGTAGCCCTGAAGATACCGAAGTTCGGCCTCTTCGCGCGCGACCAGGTCCGCCCGGTTGCCCTTGCGGAACTGGTCGATCGATTCCTGACGCTGTTTCATCGCGGTTACGATGAGCTTCTGCACGCCCGCGTCGTCGAGATCGACGCGGTCGTCGATCTCTTTTTTCCGAATGATGTTGTGCAGATTCCGCGCGAAAGAGAGCGTGTCCTTGTCGCCCGCCTTCAGCGCAGATTTCATCGTCTCCGAGAGACGTTCCTTGATCGTGGCCATAGTGGCGGGCCCCCCCAGGCACCCACGGCTATCGGGTCAGGTGCGCTCGGGGCGCGGTCCTCTGACCTTCTTGGTCAAGCGTTTGCGAGCGGCGGCGGCTTTTTTCTTCCGTTTCACGGAAGGTTTCTCGTAGGCCTCGCGCTTGCGGACTTCCGAGAGGATGCCGGCCTTCTCGCACTGCTTCTTGAATTTCTTGATCGCGGCTTCGAACGAGTCTCCGTCGCGAATGTATATACCGGGCATGCAGGTCACCCCCTTCTGGATCCGGTCGATGGAGCGTAAGCAGGCTTTGCCTGCGGGCTCGTAGTTGAGAAAAGACCTCTCCTTATAGGGAAGCCGGGACTCCCCCGTCAACTGGGTTCTGGGCGCATAGCACATTGACAGCCGATCGGGCACTGGGCCTGCGTCGTTTGCGACTCGGGCATGGGATTCCAGCGAAAAATCTCGAGGCGCGCCGCGAACCCGACGGGTACCCACGCCGAGGCCGACCAAAAGGCGCCGGTCTCACGCGAACTCGCGGCGCAGCCGGGCGAAACCGGCCCCCCTCAGGATCGCCCTATGCATTGGGGACGACGTTCCATCCAGCCCCCAGGTGCCGCGTCGCGGACTCCGTCATGTAGAGCCCGCAGCAGCGGTTGCAGATCGGCATGAGTTCCTTCTCGACCCGCTTGCGCAGGCGGGTCGAGAGCTCGTTGAGGTAGATCTCCCGGAAGTCCTGCCGAAAGACGTTGCCGGGAATGATGTCCGGGTGGCCAGGGCAATAGACGAGGTCGCCATTGGAGTAGATGCGCGCCATGAAGGACGGCATCGCGCACTTCGTGATCCCAAACGTGCTTTCGTAATCGGTGTAGTGCCGGCGCATCTGCCCGAGCGAAAGGCGCTTGGGCATGACCGAGAAATAAGGCGTCCTGAGCCGGATGAACTGCCGGCGGAGCTTCGCATGGAGCCGCTCGACCGCCGCTCCCATTTCTCCCAGCGCGCTTGACGTCGTCCAGCCGGTCCACGCATTCGAGGGTTTCACTCCGAACTCTTCGCGCAGGACCTGATTGTACTTCAGCCCCTCCGTCTCCGGAACGAACCAGCGCAGGTTGAAGTTCACGAGGAACGCACCCATCTCGCGGGCCATGAGTCCAACCGCGTCCACGTCGCCGGGGTTATGCTCGCTCAACGTGTAGTTCAACATGAGCTTGGGGAGGCCGGTCCCCGCGCGGAGGCACTCCTCGCGAAGCTTGCGTACGCCGTCGATCGCCTTTTCGAGTACGCCTTCGCCGCGGATCTTCGCGTGCGTCTCGCGCCCCCCATCGACGGACACGAAAAAGACCATGTGGCGGTTGAGCCGAGCCAGCCGCTCTGCCTGATGCCCGAGCAGTGTGCCGTTCGTGTAGAAGAGAAGGTCGATCTTTCTCTCGGCGACGAAGGCGAGCAGGCGCGAGGAGTCGCGGTACATGAAGGGCTCGCCCCCGTTCATGCTGAAGAGAAAATTCGGGCGCAACCCCGAGAAGTCACCCAGGAACTTCGTTAGCGAATCGATGGGCGCGTGGGAGGGCGTGCGCTTGCCGGTCGCGAAGTAGCCGTTCTCGCCCCACTGGTTGCACATGGGGCAGCGCAGGTTGCAGTTCTCGGTCACGATCACATGAACGATGGAGGGGTAAGGCGGGTCGGCCCGGCGGCCCGCGAGGTACTCGGAGTACTCGGACGCCCAGGCGCGCGACCGGAGCATGCCGCGGCGGTAGAAGCGCGCCAGATCAAAGGCGGCGGTGGCGAAGGCCTTGAGCTTCACGAGGGAGCGCATCGGACCCGGATTATCCAGGGGCGGCGTGCAGGTGTCCATGTGGAGGAAATCACGCCTTTTTTCCCCCGCCAATCATCTCAGTTCAGTTTGCCGAGTCCCCCTCATCCAGCGCCACGACGAACCCGCCGCCCCCCGCACCCGTGAGCTTGACCCCGGCCCGCCCTTCCCGCCGAAGATGCTCGATCAACGACCGAGCCGCCGGAGGGACAAGGCCCCAGGCTTCGAAACACTCCTGAGCGCGGTTCATCGCGCGCGCGATCCGCGAACTGTCGCCCTCGCGAAGGCCCGCCTCAGCCTCCTCGGAGGCCGCGCCCATAGCGCGATCGACCTCGTCGCCCAGCGCGGGGTTCCCCGCGCGGAACGCCTCGACGCGGGCAATGCACTCGCGGGTGGGGGACCTCTCCCCGGTGTCATGGAAGGAGAACGCGGGAAGCGCGGTAGCGGCGATCGGCCGGGGCGACTCGCCACTCCTGAAGAGAACGGGCCTTTCCTCGAGTACGACGGCGACGTCCATTCCACTCGAGCGACCGTGGAACTCGTCCTCGAGCGACCGGGCGATCTCGAGCCAGCTTCCTCGCGGCAGACCCAGCGGCCCCGCCGTCCAGCGCACGAGCGCCACGCACAGCGCGGCCGATGAGCCCAGCCCCGCCCCGGCGGGAATCGAGCTCTCGATCAGCAAAGCTCCCACCGGCCGGGCGACGGCCCTCGAGGAGGGACCCACGAGCCGGTCGAGAAGCCCGGCGACGAGCGGCTGGGCACGCTCCGGCGCGACCGAAAGGCCCTCCCAGACCTGGGGCTGGAACGTCAGCGTGAGCCTGAGCTCCGGGTGGGGGAGTGCGACGGCTGGCGCGCCTCGAAGTACGGCGTGCTCGCCCGCGAGTACCCACTTCCCAGGAACCCCGACGTGAAACGCGGGCCACATCGGCTCAAGACTCCAGTATCTCGGCGCCGGTCCCCTGCCGGTCCTCAAGCACACGGACGCCGGGAAAAGCCTCTCGCAGCCGGTCCCGCCAGAGATCTCGTGCCGCCGAGTCCACGAGCACGTGAACGTTCGGGCCCGCGTCGAGAGTCACGATGGGCGGCTCGCCTCCGGAAATCCACGGAGCGAACCAGCGGAGCGCTCGAACCGTGTCTTCGCTCCA
>CAYJTX010000173.1:0-7212 GCA_964372615.1 uncultured Bacteriovoracaceae bacterium
CACGACGGCCCTCGATTCCGGGATCCAGATCAGCGGGATCCTGTCGGAGTATCTCGTCGATGCGAGTGAAAACCCCTTCTACCTTCGCCTCCGGGGCCCCAGTCAACTGGCCTATGGGGACCAGGAGATATCGAAACACGGTCCCACGACCCACAAGGAGGGTTTCGGAACTCCGATCGGTGGCTTGGCCCGAACCGGCCGGTCCCCGGCGCTCCTCACCGCAGAGGACCTTTCGGGCCTGGGCTTCGGCACCGGGAAAAGGGGAATCCTGCGCTTCGCGTCGGGAGTGGAAGTGACCGGGGAGCTGCGGAACATCCTGCGCCAGGACGGAGTCAACCTCGTGCTGAGCTTCGGCGACTGCACGGTTCGGCTGGGCGAACGGATCCTCTTCAGACCGGAATGGGGAATGTTCGACATGGCATGCGGAACGTCGGTCCCGTCTGTCTTTGGCGGGGCAGCTGACCGCGCGAGTTATCTGGCGGCGACAGGAGGTTTTACTCAATCGCCGCGGAAGCCCAAGACAAACCTCACGGAGGCCAATCGCGCGCTCAATGATCTCTATGGCCGGACGCGAAGGATCCGCGAAGCTGGGATCTCGGCTCACGCGCAAATGGCGATCGAGCTCGCCCAGATTCACCAGGAGCTGCGGCGGGCGTATCCGGGCGACTGGCTCCTGCTCCTGGAGCTGCTGGAGCTCGACGCAAAGCTCGGTCTCCAGGCGGACTGGGCCCCGGACGCGCGTCAGAGCCTCCAGGAAATTTCTCGAACGGACCTGGCCGTCGCCTCTCTCATCGCCCGCGGACTGGAGCTGAATCATGGCTAACAAGTGGATCGCGGTCGGTGCGGCCTCCGGCATGATCGGCGTTTGTTTGGGAGCGTTCGGCGCGCACGCGCTCGCGAAGCGGTTGCCGCCCGATCTCCTGGCCATCTACCACACGGCCGTCCAGTATCAGATGATCCACGTCGGCGCCCTGCTCGCCTTCGGCCTGTGGTTGAGGGACGCGCCGCCCACGGCTGGAATCGCGACGACCCTTCCGGGCTGGTGCTTCGCCGCTGGAACGATCGTGTTCAGCGGAAGCCTCTACGCTCTCGCGCTTTCGGGCGTGCGCTGGCTGGGCGCGATCACACCCATCGGCGGCACGCTCTTCATTTTCGGTTGGGCGGCGTTCGCGTGGTCGGCTTGGACGGGTCTGCGGCGACAATATTGAACGTCGCCGTCGCCATCGCGACGGGTCTCTTCCCGTCGTTCTTGTAGAGAAAGCCTTGAAGCACGCAAAGCCGCTTGCCCCGGTAGATCACCCGAGTCAACGCCTTGAGCTCGTCTCCGAGGTCCAGGGGACGGAGGTAGTTCACCTTGAGCTCGACCGTCGAACAGAAGTCCTTCGGGCCCAGGGTCGAAAACACGGCACAGCCGCAGGAGTAGTCGAAGAACGCCGACACGACGCCCCCATGGACTCGACCCGCGGGCGAGAGATGATCTTCCCGAATCCTCAGCACCGTCTCGGCGACGTGCCGTTCCCGGTCGAGCCGGGTCACGCGGTAGCCCAGCCACTCCCCGAACCTGTCGGGGTGTCGGAAATTCTCGAGAATGACGCTTCGACGCTTTGGGGTGGACATGGAGGCCCGGAGTCTAGTGGATCAAGCGGCGTTCGGAAAGACGGGCTTATCCTCATGCCGGACAGCCTGAGGATCGGAGGCTGCCGCAGTACCGCTTCCGACCCCGGAGTAGGCGACGCCCTTCCGTATCACTACTGTTGCGCAAAGCCGGTCATGCCAGCAACGGCGCTCCTGATCCCAGAAGAGGGCGAGGAATCCCGCGTAAAACGGAAGGGCCGAAACGAGATAGAGCACCGTTCTGCCCAACGACCTCGCCACGCCGACGGGGCCTCCATCCTCGCGATTCACGACGCGGGTCCCCGCCAAAAGCTTGCCCAGCGTCGAACCGCCCAGCCCCTGGAGAACTCCGTAGTTCAGAAACCACCAGACGAAGGCCCAGAAGACGAATCCAAGCATCACGCCGTCTTCGGCCGCGTTCTTCGATTCGCCCATCATCCCCGCCAGGATTCCGCCCAGGAAGCCGCCGAGAACCTGGACCACACAGGCCAACGCTGCATCGACGAGGTAGCCGCCCAGCCTGGCCCCGGGAGATCCGTAGGGAAGTTCCATGCCCACCTTATCGGTCCCCGAAGGACCTCCGACGAGCGCGTTAACAATCGATCGAACGCGTTACGCGGGATCTGGTATCAGCCGGGCCTCCGGGCTAAACTGACACGAGTGAAGACCGAAGGGCGCTCCCCGGATGACATCATGGTGCTTGCCCACTCGGTGCTCTTTCAGGGCATCTCGAAGGAGGATCTGGAGCCGCTGATGGCGAGCGGGTCCATCGTTACCGCGGACCCGGATGACTACCTGGCCAAGGAGGCCGAAGGCAGTACTCCGGGCTTCTTTGTCATTCTATCGGGCGGCGTAGAGGTTCTGAAGAGAGGCGTGCCGGTCACCCAGATCGGCAGGGGGAGTTTCTTCGGAGAGATCTCCTTTACGGGTCTGACCCTGGCTCCAACCGCTTCGATCCGGAGCACCTCCCAGAGCAGGTTTTTCATGGTGACACGTGCAAAGCTCGAGGAATGGTTCAAGACCCGCCAGAAGGCGGAGGTGCTTTTCTTCCGCCACCTCGCCACTCAGCTCTGCCAAAGGTTGTTCTCGACCACTGAGCGCCTCTCCGTCTGGTAGCAAGGCGCACCCCCTAGCCGCCTCCAGCGCGCTCCTCCCAGCGAGGGAATCGCGTCAGCATCGCCAGGCCTGGCAACGCGAGCGCCGTGCAAGCCACGAAGTAGCCGGACCAACCCAGGCCCTCGGCGAGATACCCCGTCGGCGCGCCGACGAAGACGCGGGAGATCGCCATGAGGCTGGTCAGCAGCGCATATTGGGTCGCCGTGAAGCTGCGGTTGCAGATGCTCATGAGAAAGGCCGCGAACGCCGCGGTTCCCATACCGCCCGAGAGATTCTCGATCGCGATCGCGGAAACCATGAAAGCGTAGTCCTTGCCGGCCTCGGCGAGCGCCACGAACGCGAGGTTCGAGACGGCCTGAAGGATTCCGAAGATCCAAAGCGACCGGCGCAGGCCGATCTTCATGAGAATCGCTCCCCCGGCCAGGCCTCCCAGCACGGTGGAGACCATTCCGAAACCCTTGGTCACCGCGCCGATGTCGGTCTTGGTAAAACCAAGCTGCATCATGAATGGAGTAGTCATCGACCCCATGGCCACGTCGCCGAGCTTGTAAAGGATGACGAACGCGAGCATCTCGAACGCGCCCCGGCGCCGGAAATATTCGAGGAAGGGATGAATGACCGCCTCGGTGAGCGTTCGGGGCACGTGGGACTGCCCCGGCGCCTCGCTCGCCAGAAAGCTCGCCAGTACACCAATACCCATCGCGGTCGCCATGGCCGGATACACGGTCCGCCACGGAACATGGTCGGCCAGGATCAAAGCACCCGCGCCCGAGAGGAGCATCGCGATGCGGTAGCCCATGATGTAGATGGCAGCCCCGGCGCCCCGCTCCTCGGGTGTCAGGACCTCCGTGCGCCAGGCATCCACTGCGATGTCCTGGCTCGCGCTGAAAAAAGCGACCACCACCGCGATCGCGGCGGTCCAGGCCGGGTTGGCCGCGGGATCGAAAACCGGCATGGCCGCGATCGCCGCCACGAGCGCGAGCTGGGCGAGCAGCATCCAGCCCCTCCTCCGGCCCAGAAGCGGGGGTATGAAGCGATCCATCACCGGAGACCAGACGAACTTGAGCGTATAGGGAAGCCCGACGAGCGAGAAGATCCCGATCGTCTTGAGATCGATCCTCGAGTCGGTCATCCAGGCCTGCAGGGTGCTTCCGGTCAATGCGAGCGGAATTCCGCACGAAAAGCCGAGCAGAAGCACCAGAAACATCTTTCGGCTCACGAAAACCCGCAAAACGCCGCTCGACATGATGCTTCGACTATCCCCCGTTGAGTCGCGCCTGTCGATATGCGAGGAAAGGACAATGACAACCGCTCCCACCCTCACTCGCCGCGCGAAGTTCCCGGACAATCTCCAGCCCCTGCGCGCAACCTTGGAGCAGCTCGTGCCAATCCTCGAGACCGACCCCGGCTGGTACGGCTCGGTCTACTTCGAGCGGAAGGCCTCCTGTACCTTCATGGCGAATCTCAAGCAGACGAATGTCACCGATCAGTTCACGAGCGGAGCCGTTCTGCGCATCTACGACGGGGTCACGCTTTACGAACGCGCGACGGACGAGCTCAATCCGGCGTCTCTGAAGAGCTCCGCGCTCGAGCTGGCCAAATCAGTCCAGAAGGCGCGCCCCGACGAGTCCCGACCCCGGAGGCCCTACCAGCCACCGACCTGGGCCGACCGTCTCTCGGCGCCTCTGGATCCCGAGATCCGGAGCCAGGTGCCAAGGGACGTGACCGCGCGCACGCCCGTTCATTTCGGCATCCGCTTTCGCGACGATCCCACCGCCCCCACTCCCGAGGAGCATCTGAGAAAGCTCTCCGGGATCCTCGAGGCGTGCCGGAAGGCGGCGACGGCGGCGAACTTGCCTGGAGACGGACTGACCTTCGCGATGGTCCGCCAGCAGCTCGCGGTCGAGGAGTCCTTGTTCATCGACCGCGAGAGCAACCTGTCGCAGACGCTCTATCGACTCGCGCTCACCGTCGTGACCATGTCGGGCGAGGACCGCACCTATTCCAGGATAGGCGGCCTGGGGGGCCTGGAGGCCATCGAGCTCGCGGAGTCCGACCTTGCCGAGCTGCTCGAGGATTTGAAATCCCTGAAGTCAGCCGAACGTCTGGTGCCCGGCAAACACAGAGTGCTGCTGGGACCGGTCGTGACGGGCGTGCTCGCTCATGAGGCCTTCGGACACGCGCAGGAAGGCGACACCTGCGCTCGGGGCCGGAGCAAGGCCTGGGAGCTCCACCACTCTGGCGAGAAGGTCGGCAACGAACACGCGACGATCCTGAATAACCCGGCGATCTTCGAGAACGGCGGCAAACCCTACGCCGCCTGGGGCAGCTACTTTTTCGACGAGGAGGGTTGGCTCGCTCAGGAGCAGGTGCTGCTCGAGCAGGGCGTACTGAAGGCTCCGATGACGAATCTCACCTCGGCCCTCCGGCTCGGAGTGCCGCGAACCGCCAACGGAAAGCGGGAGAGCTGGGCGAACGGCGTCTACACGCGCCAGACAAACACCTACTTCAGCCCGGGCGACCGGACCCTCGACGAGCTCATGGCGGAAATGGGCGACGGTTACCTCGCGATCCACCCCGCCGGCGGGATGGAAGACCCGAAGGGGATGGGGATCCAGGTGGGCGTCTCGTTCCTGAAGGAAGTGAGGGGCGGAAAGCTCACAGGGAAAGTATTCAAGGGCCCGGCGGGAGGCGACATCCAGCTCACGGGTTACGTGCCGGACGTCCTGAGATCCATCATCGGCAAATCTAAGATCGACGCAAATCGGCAAGGGGAGGACGTCGCACGACATCCCTTCAACGACGCTGGCGGGTGCGGAAAATACCACAAGGAGATCGTCTACGCCGGCTGCGGCGGCCCGTACCTGCTGCTCGGCGGCGTCGTCCTCGGTTGAAACGGGAGACAAGCGATGGCCGCGACCGAATGGAAACTGGAAGAACTGAAAGCCGACCTCAGGGCGCGCCCCTCCGTGAAGGGCTGGGTGATCACCGTCGAGCACGTGCGCAGGCGTGAGCGCTACTTCCTTCTGGAGGCCGGCCGACTGGGCACCGACCAGGATCGGGAAGCGCAGCAGGAAAACATCCAGCTTCAGCTCTTCGTCGACGTCGGCAGGCCCGGGCGCCAGGGCGAGATCACGAAAAAGCTCGCCCAGGGGCGTCCCCTCGGCACGCAGCTCGACGCTGCGGTCGCGGCGGCTGCGCAGACCGACCACCAGGCCTGGGTTCTGCCTGAGTCCGCGCCTCAGAATCTGCCGGAACCCAAATCGGCCGATCCTAGAATTGCGGAGGACATCAACGGCGTCCTCACCCACCTGACGGACCGGATGGATCGGGCGGTCACCGACCTCGCCGGGCGGCGCAGCTCGGTTTTCAATTCAGCCGAGCTCTTCGTGTCCATCCACGAACGGGAGCTCCACCTCAGCAACGGCCTCGTGCATCGCCACAAGCAGAGCCGGGTCTACGCCGAGGCCGCGTTCTCGCATTCCCGCAGGAGTTCGGGAGGCAAGACGGAGTCGGACGAGTACCTCAATACGGCCTGGTCCGTCAGCCTGGACGACCTGCCGATCGAGAAGCTCTTCGAGGAGACGGCGGAGCGGGCGGAGTGGTCTCTGGACGTGACGAAGCCGAAGTCGGGCCACTATCCGGTCATCGTCGACGCCGAGGTGCTCGCGGCGCTCTTCAACGAGCAGGTGAATCAGCTGGGAGCGGCGAACGCCTATCACCGGCTTCCCTTCGCGAAGCCGGGAGAAGCCTGGGTTCCAGGCGCCGAGGGCGATCTGCTGACCGTTCGCCTGGACCCGTCCCTGGACTACGGGGCGGACTCGATCGCGCTGTCTGAGAGCGGAGTGCGGCAGGAGCCGCTGACGCTCGTGGAAAAAAACATCGTCCAAACCACCGCGACCGACAAACGCTACGCGGATTATTTCGGCCGCCCCCCAACCTCCGTTCGCGGAAGCATCGTCGTAGGGAAGGGGACCCGGTCGCTCGAGACGATGATCCGTTCCGCGCCGCTGGTCATCGAGGTGCTGCAGTTCTCGGGCCTCTTCATCGACGGAAACACGGGCACCTTCAGCAGCGAGATCCGGCTCGCGCGTCTGCACGACAACGGAACCGGGAAGGTCACTTACCTGAAGGGCGGCTCCCTCTCCGGTTCCTTCCGTGAGAATTTTCGGAAGGCCCGCCTGAGCGACCGCGCTGTGAAGCAGGCGCACTTCAGCTCGAATACCTCGAAAGGGGCCGGCTACTACGGGCCGGAGCACGCGCTGCTCAGCGACGTTTCAGTGACCGGCTAATACTACTTCGTTAGGTACTTTGGTTCTTCTGTCCTTCGAGTAGGACGCGTGTCTTCCCGCGCAGGGCCCACCGCATATGCCAGTGCTCTTCCACACGCGAGCCTCCCTGCTTGACCGGACGGCCGGGGGTCCGCGGCGGCCGCGCAGGATCGCGCGGACTCCGTCGGTGCGGTGGTTCGTCCGGCCGCGC
>CAYJTX010000174.1:0-4571 GCA_964372615.1 uncultured Bacteriovoracaceae bacterium
CCCGGCTCCTTGAAGGCGTACAGGGAAGCGGGCACTGGGTGATCTCCGACAAAGGCTACGACTCAACTAGGGAACGCCTTCTGTCGTCTCAAGCAGAACCGCGGGATAGCCACTCGTCACGAGAAAATCGCTCGCAACTTCTCGGGCAGGGTCGCCCTTTCCTGCATTCTCCTATGGCTCGGTTAGTTGAAAACACACCCTAGGCCGCCGTCAGCGTTTCGCTTCCTCGATCTCAAATGTGAGCTTCCCGGGCCCCTCGATGTACGCGACCCGCACGCCCCAGGGCCTGTCGGCGGGTGGTTCCATCCCGCGAGCCCCCCGGCCAGTCACCTGACGAAAATCTTCGTCGCAGCTGTCGCTTTCGAAGGCGATCGTGACGACGGCATCCGCGTCAGCCGCATCCAGGACGAGACCGGCCGAACCGAGATCGAAAGCCGCCATCCCTCCATTCCTGAACTTCGCCTGGATCCCCCAGACTCGCTCCATCCACCGAACGGCCGCTTCGAGATCCACGACTCCCGCGTGCAAGTGTCCTAACTTCATAGGCAGTACCTCCAGGGAGCCATCTATCGCGAGGGCTCGGCCGCGGGAGGGGCGTTCTTGCGGTAGGCGGCGGGGGTGCAGCCGAAGCGCCTCTTGAAAACGGTGCGAAAGTACTTCATGTCGTTGAATCCGTGCTCAGCCGCAAGCTCTACAAGTGGAAGGGAGTTTCCGGCCCTCAAGGCCGCCGCCAACGATTCGAGCCTGAGGGCCCGGGCGTATTCCAATGGCGAATAGCCCACGGCCGCCTTGAATCGCCTCTGGAGGTGACCCGGCGTCAAACCCACGGAGCGGCTCAGCTCATCGAGGGAAACGGACTCCTTGTCGCCCAGAATGCGGATGATGTCGGCCACCACGGGATCGGGATGGCGCGCGTCCCCCGCGATGCGTGGGAAGGAGGCGAGCTTCGAAACAAAAGTGGGAAGAACGGTCAGCGGCAGAAGGCTGGTCTCATCCGCCTGGTGCCGCAGGAATCGGAACGCTCCCTTGAGCCACGCAAGGCATCCGTCCGGCAGGCTCACGCCGCCCGGCTTCACGCCATCCAACACGCCCAGCTCTCGCGAAAAAAGTAAGACGAGAAAGCGCGTCCCCACAAGATTTGTCGCGACCCCCGAGTCGTGCGACACCCCGCGGGGAATCAGGGCCGCCTCCCCTGGCGCGAGCTGCCGGGCCCACTGATCGACCCTGACCCAGTAGCGACCCTCGATCGGGACGATGACCTCGTCAAGATCCCCGTGAACGTCGCTCGAAGGCTCAAAGAGCGTTTTGAATCGAATCCGCTCGTCGACGAAAAGGCCCCAGAACTTCCGCTCGAGCTCGATCCTGTAGACCCAGGCTTCCGCCCGCGCCTTGGGCCGCTCGGAGTACTCGCGGCTGATCGACCATGGTCTGGAAGTCATAGCAACGATCGGAGCCGAGGCCGCGCACGCAGCATCTCTCGGAATTCAGCGCACGTCTGGACGACGGGCTCGAAACGCGTATTTCCCCAGGCCATCAGAGCGAAAAAGACGCGCACCCGCGCCGTACCTTCCGACACGAGGCCGGCCAGCCGCCAAAACGCAGGAACATATTCCCACTGCATCAAGGCCGCCACGGTCCGTGTCACCCAGACGAAACTCAAGCGGGCCACGCCCCGGCGGCCCTCGAGCTCCCGCTCGATCAGATCGAGCACGAAGCCGACGTGGTGAACCTCGTCCGCAAGATGCATCCGCTGGAGCCGGATCCACGCGTCCTCCGCCCCGTCCTTGGCCTTCAGCGCCTCCCGACCGTAAATCACGGAGTGAACCTCGAGCCGGGCGGCCAGCATCCAGTAGGCCGCGGGCCAGACTCGGATCAGACGGAAGATCACGGCCCGGGGAATACTTCGGTGGCCCAGCAGAACACCCTTTTGCTTCCAGTCGCGACCTCGAGCTCCGCGGAGAAAAGCCACGTACGCGCGCGAATGGTGATTTTCCTCGAGCACCAGCTTCCGGAGCGCGCCGAGCGAGTCTCTCCCGAGGCGCCCGCGGTCCCGCGCGAGCCGATAGGTGAGCTGAAAGGTCCGCTCGAAGAGCACGGTGATCTCGGCGATAAAGGCAACGAAGGCCGCGTCCAGCTGGCGCAGCCGCGCAGGCGCAAACGTGCCGCGAAGCGAAGTCCCCCAAAAGGGGCGGAGGGCGTCCGGCAGCCGTTCGCCGGCCTGGCAGGCGTCGCCCTTCCATTCTCCGGCGCGCCACTTTTCCAGCGCTCTGGGGTTGACCCTGAGAAAGCCTTCGGGCCCGACAGGTGATCCGATCAGATTTCCGTATCCATCCCTGCTAGAATCCTAACCGTGAGCGACCCGATGTCCACCCCCGAAGGGGATGACCTGCTACGAGAAATCCTGGGCGCCCTGGAGATGCCGCCGGGCGGACTCATCCAGTGGTTCGATCATGTCGAGAGGTTCTGCCAGCGGCACGGCGGAGAGCGCGTCTATGGCGACCTTCTCGCGCTGATTCGAAAGTCTCGCGACCTCGCGCGTGAGAGCGCCAGCGATCGCAAGAAAGAGTCCTAATGCGCCCCGGCGGACTGGCGCTTCTCATCGACATGGGAGCTTCGGCTGTGGACCACCCGCTAGTCGCGAAGTACCGCACGGCGCTCACTCTGGGCTCGCTTCGCGAAGACGTCTGGTACCTGCCGGGGATACGCGTCATCTACGAGCATCTTTCCGACAGCCATTTTGGCGGGTCGGGCTGGATGCCGGGGGGAGTCATCCCGTTCCTGTGGCCCGGTGCCAGCGCGCGCGCTTCTCGCTACTTTCGCCGCGCGCTTCGGGCCTACCGCCGCGGTGACCCCGCCGCCGCATTCGTACAGCTCGGAAAGTCGGCGCACCTCCTCGCCGACATGGCCTGCCCGGCGCACGTCCGCAGGGTCATTCACCGGACGGACCCCTACGAGTGGTACGTCGAGGGCAATGCGCGCACGCTCAGAGAGCTGCCTCTGCCCGAGCTTCCGCCGATGGCCGAAGCAGCGGCCGTGACCGCGAGCCTTTCGCGCTTCACCCGCGATTTCGCGCCTGACCGCACGAACAACGCGTTCGGACGCCTCATGCGAAGGCTCGGCCTCTACAAGCCGCTTCGCCGGACCGACTGCGAAGCCCAAGCCCGCGCGATCATTCCCGTGGCGGCGGCCCACACTGCGGAGCTGATTCGGGCCTTTCTGAGAGAGGCTCGCGTGTCATGAGTCGCGCCTGGGCGCTCGCCCCGCTCGCCTTCTTCGTCTACACGGTTTGGGACTACACGCACCTGGGGACGGAAGACGAAGTGCTCTGGATCTGCAACGTCTGCAACCTCCTTCTCGCCTTCGGGGCCGCGACGCGCTCCCCGATCGCCCTCTGGACCGCGACCCTGTGGCTGGTCATCGGAACTCCGCTCTGGATCGTCGACGAGTTCACCGTCAGGACTTTTCATTTCCACGCTGTCTTCACCCATATCGGAGCCGCCGGCCTGGGGCTGTGGCTACTTCGCGGCGTACCGAGACCCAGACACATCTGGGCGTACGGGATCGCGCTGCTCTTCGTGCTCCAGCTGGCCTCCCGGTTCCTCACCCGCCCGGCGCTCAACGTGAATCTGGCCTTCGGCGCCTATGGCGACTTGCTGAAGATCTTTCCCGACTATCGAGTCTACTGGGCCCTGAATCTTGTCCTCTTCTCGCTCGTCCTCGCGGGAGTCGCGCGACTCGTCGAGTGGGTCACCGCGAGAAAACAGCCGGCCGAACGCGCAGCCGCGACAGGACCCCTGCTTGCTCTATAACGGGCTCGCCCTCGTCATCGACCGGGCACTTGGGGAAGTCGGCGATCCGACGCTCTTTCGTTACCGCGATGCGCTCGTGCTGGGCTCCCTGCGCGAGGACATGTGGTACGTGGCGCCGCTCCGGCGCGCCTCTCTTTCGACGGCGCTCAGCCATTTCTACGGGCCTCCCTGGCCGGGCGGGTTGATCCCATTCCTGACTCCCGGAACGCCGGGCCGGGTGGAGCGGCTCTTCCGACGCTCCCTGCGCCAAGCTCGCCCCGCTGAGGCGATGACTCTGCTCGGGCGTGCCACGCACCTCCTGATCGACATGGCGTGTCCCGTCCACGTTCACAGGTGCATTCACGACCGCGATCCCTACGAGGAATTCGTGGAAAGCCACGTAGCCGAGCTGGCACTCCTTCCGGCAGTTCCCCTATCCAGGCATTGCGCGACCGCCGCCGAGCTCGTGAAGTCCCTGGCGCGGATCACCCGCGAGACTCGGCCCGCGCAAGATTGGGTGGAGGCAAACTGTCAGGCTGAAACTCTGATCCCGGCTGCCGTCGCACACGTAACGGCCCTTTTCCACCTATTCATGTCCCGCGCTACCTTGACGTTCCGTCAACCCACGGCCACAGCTGGGCCTCCAGTCGGGGCTGTGACTTGACGGTACGTCAACCTATGCTCATCTCAGGGCGGCGAGTTCACGCCGGCTCTGAAGAGTCGGCGCACCGTACACCTGGTTGAAGCCGCGGCAGAGCGTCCAGCAGGCCTGGCAGGCCGCGA
>CAYJTX010000174.1:4671-7187 GCA_964372615.1 uncultured Bacteriovoracaceae bacterium
CTCGGGCCCGCTCGCGGGTCAGGTACCACCCGTTCGTGTAGAGAATCGTCGTGTGCTGACTCGAGAACGCCTCGACGATCTCAGGCAGGTCGGGCCGCAGTGTCGGCTCGCCCCCTTCGATCGAGACGAGGTAGCCGCCTTCCGAGGCGAGGTCCGCTGACAGACGCCGGTAATCTTCGACTTTGAGCTCCTCGCTCGGGTGGGCCGGATTGGACCAGAACTCGCAAAAGCCGCAGCGCATATTGCAGCGGTTCGTGACCTGAACTAGGCACTGAAAGCCGCGCCCGCCCAGGATCGAGCGCGCGAGGCGCAGGTCGCGCCGCCACTTCGGAAGCGCGCTCAAGGGGCACCCCCCGGTCGCAGGAGTCGCCCGCCCGCGCGAGCCCCCGCCCGAAGCGCGATCCGCCCGGCGAAAGCCGCGAAGGAGGCGTGCTCGCGCAGCACCCGCACCACGGTGCCCGCCGCCGCGAAGAGGTCCTCTTCCGGGACATTGAGCGGCGGCTCGATCTTGAGCACGTCCCAGCGCAGGGACGCCGTCTGAGCCAGAACCCCCTCTTCCAGGAGGCGCACGCAGAGCCACTGCCCGAACGCCTGCCGAGAAGCGGATTCGACGCAGCCCGGAGCGAGGCGCCCGAGCAGGGCCCGATCGGTCGGGCCGATCTCGATACCGACGAGAAGGCCGCGGCCCCGCACGGCCCGGACAAAGGGATGCTCGGCGAGCCCGTCCCTGAGAAACGCGAGCAGCTTTTCGCCGAGCTCTCTTGAGCGCTCCACGAGCCCTTCGTCGGCGAGCGCCCTCAGGGTCTCGCTCGCCACGCGACAGGCCAGGTGCCCTCCCGCGAAAGTCGATCCAACAGTGTCCATCCGCTCGGCCGTCGCGAAGACCTTGCGATAGACGACGTCGCCTGCCAGGAGCGCGGCGATCGAGGCAACGCCGCCGCCGAGGGCCTTCGCCAGCACGACGGCATCGGGCGCGCTCCGCATTTCGTTCGAAAGCAGCATCTCTCCGCAGCGGCCGAGGCCCGTCTGGACCTCGTCGACCACGAAGAGCGCGCCGTGCTTCGCGCAGAGGTCGCGCGCCTCATCGAGGTAACCGGGAGGAGGTACGACAACCCCTCCCTCCCCAAGTACGGGCTCAACGACGAAGGCGGCGATGTCGCCCGCTGCCAAAGCGTGTCCGAGCTCCGGTAGCGATCCGAATTCGACTTCGGTCGCCTTTGGCAGCGCCGCCTCGAACGGGCCACGCAGGCGCTCATCGCCGAGAAGCGCCAAGCTCCCCAGGCCGAGCCCGTGGTAGCCGCCGCGCGCGCGGACAAACCGATGACGCCCCGTCGCCGCCATCGCGAGCTTCATCGCCGACTCGACCGCCTCGGAGCCCGAGGTCGTGAAGACGCAGCGTGGGAGGCGCCCTCCGGTGATCTCCGAAAGCTGTGCCGCGAGCGTGGCAGCCGCTTCCGACGGCCCCACGTGCAGGAACTGGCAGGCCGACTCGTCCAGGACGCGACGGACCGCTTCCACCAGCAGAGGCGGGTTATGCCCGAGCGCGAAAACTCCGTACCCCGAGATCAGGTCGAGGTACCTTCTGCCTTCGGAGTCATGAATCCATGCCCCTTCAGCCCGGGTGAACAGGCGCCCATACCCCAGGGTATCGAGAAGACGGACGAAGGCAGGATTGAGGTGGCGTTCGTAAAGCGAGCTCACTTCCGCATAGGTCACAGCCATTCCACGGAATTGTAGGCACATTCCCCACAGGCCGACCAATCCTTAAAACTGCGAGACTTACGGCTCGACGATCGCCAGCTCGCGGGCGCGGTCAGCATCGACGCGCGGTTACGACATGACGAGGAGGCGCTACTTCTCGCTTCGCCTCCGAAACCAGCCACTCGACTCTCTGATCCACATCGACTTCCGGACGCGACCCGAACTGAAGCAGGTACTGCCGTTTCTCGGGCAAAGCTTCGGCCGCCAGACCTGCGCCGAGCTTTACGAAACCGGGCAAGCTGGGGTCGTGATTCGCGAAGAACTTGTTAGTTCCCGACGCGGACTTCGCGGATTCCGACCACGCCCTTCCAGTTCTCGTGCTTCGCCAGGAACATCTTCGTGAACGCGCGCCGCCCGGCGGACGTGTTTCGATACATGACCCACCTATCTCCGTCGCGCTGCAGCTCCATGCGAAACTCGCGATAGGTATCGGACCCGATGAGATTCGCCTCGTAAAGATAACGCATGCGGATCGTTCCTCCCGACCGAGGATCGAAGTCGTCGCTGAAAAGCGTGATCACGTTCCTACCGCGATCGCGATAGAGAACCAGGCCCGTCTTCAGCTCGGCCGTGGCGAACTGGAGCTTCCAGCCTGTGCTTTCCCGGTATCGGAACGAAGTCACGTGCCCTTCCCGATCGGTTGCCGCGGTCACGCCGAAGAGGCGTCCCGGCAAAACGTCGGTGGTCACTTCCACCAGGAGCTTCTCCAAGCCCTCGAGTGGAATCGACTGCTCCTTAAGCGGCACCCGGCATGA
>CAYJTX010000175.1:0-7177 GCA_964372615.1 uncultured Bacteriovoracaceae bacterium
TCTCCCGCCTGATTTTTCAGCACCCGGCTCGCCTTCCTTGTTTGAGCAACGTCGCTAGCCGTCGACTTCCTTCGCGCACCGCGCTAGAGAGGGAGCGTGCTCTCGTTTACGCGCGAGCCTCTCGGCTCGACCTTCATGATCGTCCTGGCGCTCGCCGCGCTCGGCCGGCCCGTCTGGGCCTCGCCTCCGCCGACTCCGCACCTTCCGGCTGACGCGGTCGCGCTGCTTGAGACCTTTCCGGGCGGCAAGGTCACCGCCGACCTGGTTCTGACCCGGGCGATCGCATACTCCGACAGCTTCCAGGCGATCCACGCGCAGCTCGTCTCGTCCGAGGCGCCGCTCCTTCAGGCGGAGTCGGTGCACGACACCTGGCTTACGGCCGCCTTGAACCGCACCGACAATCAAAATGAGCCGGCCTCGCCATTCAGCACGACGCGCGTGAGGCGGTCGGCTACCAGCGTGGGGGCGTCGCGGTATTTCTCGACCGGCACCTCGGTCACCGCCGAGGTCGGCTATGACGTTTCGGAGCTCGGATTCCAGACGGTCACTCCGGTCTCCTACAGACAGGCGACCGGGGGGCTGACGGTCGCTCAGAAACTTTGGAAGGACTCGTTCGGGAGCGGAAGCCGCCGCGCGCTCGAGGCGGGCCGCCTTTCGAGCGACGTCGTCACGCATGAGTATCGGCAGGCCGCCCAGGCCTGGGTGCTGGACCTCATGCACGTGTTCTACTCCGCGTGGATCGGGCAGCGGCAGGTACGGGTGGCCGAGGAGTCGCTCAAGCGGCGCCACCGGCTGCTCGAGATCACCCAGCTCAAGCTCAAGCGCGGAACGGCCGAGGCTCCCGACTTTCATCAGATCAAGAGCGCCCTGCTGCAGGCCGAGGTGGCGCTCGCGGAGTCGCGCCAGAGCCTCGGCGACATCTGGCGCTCGCTCGTTCACGCGCTCAAGCTGCCCGAGGCCTGGGAGGCGATCGATCCCGCCCTGATCCCGATGGAGGTCGACGATCCGGCCCCTTTCGCGCTTCAGCAGTGCGCGGCCGAGCGCCCGCCCCAGCCGAGCGCGGCGGCGGCCCGCGCGAAGGCGCTTGCGGTGGCCTCGCGCCTCTCCCTCGAGCGGCTCGAGAATGCCGAAAAGCCGGACCTGGAGCTCCAGGGCGTCCTGCGCACCAACGGGATCGACTCAGCGAACACCGGCCGCGCGTTCTCCGAGGCTGTTCGCGGCTCGCACCCGGCGTGGACCGTGGGCCTGCAGCTGAAGCTTCCGCTGGAAAACCAGGCCGCGCGCTCCGCGCGGCTCACCGCGCTCTCGACTCGGCTTCGGGCCGAGGCGGCGGATTCGGATGAGACGGCACAGGATCGCCTGAACTGGAAGAATACCTGCCTCGACCTCCGCCGGCTGGACGAGGCACGTCGGAAGATCGCGGAGGCGAGGGATCACCAGGCCAGGCGCGCGTCCGACGAGGAGGAGCGCTTCGCGATCGGTCGCGTGCCCACGCTTGCCGTGGTCGAGGCGGCGGATGACGCCGATGAGGTGGAGCTCGCGCTGAGGCGGCAGGAGGTGGGCCTGAGAGTCGCGGCGTGGAAGGTTCGCCGGCTCGTCGACGGGTTCGAGGCCTATGTCGGGCCGAAGCCGGGCTCCCCGGAGGCCAGATGAGGAGGGTGGTCGAGTTCTTCGTCCGGCACGGCGTGTTTGGCGACCTGCTCACGGTCGTCGTGATCGGGCTGGGCATCGCGGCCGCGTTCCAGATCCGGCGCGAGGTTTTTCCGAACGTAGAGTTCGATATCGTGACAATCACCACTCACTTCCCGGGCGCGGCCCCGGAGGAGGTCGAGAAGCTGATCACGAGTCCGCTCGAGCAGGACCTCAAGGAGGTGGATGGAATCAAGCGACTACACTCGTTCTCGATCGAAGGTATGAGCGAGATCGTCATCTTTCTCGATCCTGACCAGACCACGGGGGACGAGGGCAAAGCCGATGTTCAGGACATCGCGGACCGGTTCACCGAGCTGCCGGAAGGCGCCGAGGAACCGCTCGTCAAGAAGATCGAGAGCAAGCACAACCCGATCATCGAGGTGGGGCTCGCGGGGGCCATTCCGCCGATCGAGCTGCGGACGATCGCCAAGTCGCTCGAGGAGGAGATTGAGCGCCTTCCGGGCGTGGCTAAGGTCAGGAGCCGCGGGCTTCGCGACGTCGAGATCCGGGTGGAGGCTGACCAGAGCCTCCTTTCCAGGTACCGCCTTTCGCTTGACGACCTGATCGCCGCGCTCAGGCGCCAGAACCTCTCCGTGCCGGGAGGCACGATCGAGGTCTCGGGCACGAACCCGGTGGAGCGCATCATTCGGACGAGCGGGGATTTCGCCGACCTCGAGGCGGTGAGGAAGACCGTGATTCGGGCCAATGACCTCGGCCAGGCCGTTCTCGTGGCTGACGTCGCGCGGGTTTCGTACGATCTCGAGCGCCCCTCGATCCTGGCCAGGGTCAAGGGCAAGGCGGCCCTCACGCTCACGGTCTTGAAGAAGGAGAAGGCCGACGCGATCGATCTCGTCAACGCGCTCCGAAAGCGGATGGGCGAGCTCGGGCCTCGCCTGGATTCCAGGCTCGAGGTCAACTTCGTGAACGATTTCTCGCAGTGGGTGCGGCGCCGGCTCAGCATCCTGACCAGCAACCTGCTGATCGGCCTCGGCATGGTTCTCCTCATGCTCCCGCTCATGATCCCGTTCCGTTTCTCGATTCTCATCGCGCTCGGCGAGCCCTTCGCGTTCCTGGGTACGATCCTGATTCTTTTCGAGTGGGGCCAGAGCATCAACATGATCTCGATGCTCGGATTGATCATCGTCTCCGGCATCCTGATCGACGACTCCATCGTCGTGACCGAGAACGCGGTGCGCCTGGTGGAAGAGGGGATGGATCCCAAGGAGGCGGCCATCGAGGGAACGATGCAGATCGCGGCGCCCGTCGCGGCCTCCGTGGCCAGCACCGCGATCGCGTTCCTTCCGATGGCGTTCATGAGCGGCATCTTCGGGAAGTTCGTCATGCAGATCCCGATCGCCGTGATTACGGCGCTCGCCGTGAGTCTCTTTGAGACCTACTTCATCCTGCCGGGGCACATCGCCCACTGGATCCGCCCGCGGAAGCCGGGCCAGGCCGATTCCGGCGCGCGCCGGAGCAGGCTTGGCCGCGTGGTCGACCGGACGCGGGCGATCTGGGACCGCCGGGTGGTGCCCGTCTACCTCCGGTGGCTCGCGGCATCGCTTCGGAATCGCTACGCCGTTCTCGGGGGGCTCGTGGTGCTGCTCGGCGCCTCGATCGGGCTGGCGACGACGGTCATGCGATTCGTGCTCTTTCCCCCCGAAGGCATCGAGATCTTCCGGGTGCTCGTGCAGGCGCCCATCGGCACGAACGTCGAGCGCATGGCCGAGCTCATTCGACCGATCGAGGAGCGGGTCGCCGCCTTGAGCGGGAACGAGCTCGATACCTATACGGCGACCCTCGGAATTCAGCAGCAGGACATGAACGATCCGCTCACCCGGCGCGGCAGCAACTACGCGCAGGTCGCGGTTTATCTGACGCCCGAGAATCGGCGCGCGCGGACGGCCAAGGAGATCATCGACGCGCTTCGCGCCGAGGTCGGAACGCCGCCGGGGCTCGAGAAGGTCGTCTTCGTGCGCGCCCGCCCGGGGCCGCCGCAGGGCAAGCCCGTGAGTCTCGGCATCCGGGGCAAGGAGTACCCGAAAATTCTCGAGGCCGCGGCCGAGGTGGAAAGGCTTCTGAAGGAAATGCCCGGCGTGAGCGACATCGCCAACTCTTACACGCTTGGCAAGGAGGAGCTCCGCATCCAGGTCGACAGCCGCGAGGCGGCGGCGGCCGGGGTTTCCGTCGCGTCCGTGGGCACGACCGTCCGCGCGGCCTTCGAAGGCGTCGTCGCGACGAGCATCCGGACCCTGAACGAGGAGATCGACGTCCGGGTGTCGCTGAACCGCTCCGAGCGGAGCCGGCCTCGCACGCTCGAGGAGATCCTGATCCCGAACGCGGCGGGCAGCCTGGTCCCGCTCTCCCGCGTCGCGCGCTGGACGAAGGCCCAGGGGCTCGCGGTCTTCGAGCATGAGGCGAACCAGCGGCAGGTTCAGGTCTCGGGCGAGATCGACACGAAGGTCAGCACCGCGAATGTCGTGAATGGCAGGTTGCGAAGGCAGCTCCCCGCCCTCCGAGACAAGTTTCCGGAGGTCGACTTCGCGTTCGGCGGGGAGGACGAGGACACCCGCGAAAGCATGCGGTCTCTCGGAAGGGCGTTCATCTTCGCCGTCTGCGGGATCTTCCTCACCCTCGTCCTCACTTTCCGGAGTCTCGTCCAGCCGCTCCTCATCCTGCTCACGATTCCTCTCGGCGTCATCGCGGTCGTCTGGGCCTTTTTCCTCCACGGCATGCCGATCAGCTTCATGGGGATGCTCGGGATCATCGCGCTGTCGGGCGTGATCGTGAACAACGCCATCGTCCTGGTGGACTTCGTGAACCAGCGCCGCGCGGAGGGGTCGGAGGGGCATCGCAGCATCCTCGAGGCGGCCGAGCAGCGGATCCGGCCGATTTTTCTCACAACCGTGACGACCGTCATCGGCATTCTGCCGACGGCCTACGGGATCGGCGGGCTCGACAAGTTCGTCGTGCCGATCGCCATGGCCCTGGGATGGGGCCTCATGTTCGGCTCGATCCTCACGGCCTTCGTCTTCCCGGCGGCGCTGGCGGTCCTCGACGACCTGCTGGCCCTCCTGCGCCGCCCGGCCCGCTAGCGCCCGATCGCGTGGAGCGTACGAGCCGTCTCCCAGCACGCCAGCGCGGCCTCGCGGCCCTTGTTCTCAGCGTTCGGGCGACTCCTCAGCTCGGCCTGCGCGTCTGTGTATGTGGTGAGCACGCCGAACGAGATCGGCACGCCGGTACTGAGCGCGGCGAGCTGCAGACCGATGGTCGCGCCCAGGCTGATGAACTCGAAGTGGGCGGTGTCGCCCTTGACGACGCAGCCCAGGCAGATGACCCCGGCATAGCGGCCCGTGCGAGCGAGCTGCTGTGCGAGCACCGGCAGCTCGAAGGCGCCCGGCGCCTCGAACTCGTCGACTCGGCTCGGGGGCACGTCCCTTTCAGCGAGCGCCGCGAGCGCTCCAGCTCGCAGGCCACCGGTCACCTCTTCGTTGAAACGGCTGCGCACAAGCGCGAACTTCATGATTTCGCCTCTCCCAGCCGGGGGCCCTGCAGATCCAGGAGGTGGCCGAGCTTGTCCCTCTTCGTCGTGAGGTAGGCTCGGTTTTCCGAAGTCTCGCGCGTCTGGATGGCGATCCGCTCGACGATCTCGAGGCCGTAGCCGTCGAGTCCGACGACCTTTCTAGGATTATTGGTGAGCAGCCGGATGCGCCGGACGCCGAGGGACCGGAGTATCTGCGCGCCCGTTCCGTAATGGCGAAGATCGGGCTGGAAGCCCAGGTGGCGGTTGGCCTCGACGGTGTCCAGTCCCTTGTCCTGAAGGGAGTAGGCCCGAACCTTGTTGGCAAGCCCGATGCCGCGGCCCTCGTGGCGGCGCATGTAGACGAGCACGCCGTTGCCGCTCTCGGCGATCTGGCGAAGGGCGGCCTGAAGCTGCGCGCCGCAGTCGCAGCGGAGCGAGCCCAGTGCGTCGCCCGTCAGACACTCCGAATGGACCCGCACGAGCGCGGGATCGCGAAGCGCGCCGTCCGCCCGCACGAGCGCGAGATGCTCCGCGCCGTCGAGCGTGCTCCGGAACGCGCGCACTTCGAAATCGCCGAAGGCCGTCGGAAGGCGGGAGGAGGCGGCTTCTTCAATGAGAGACTCCGACTGCATCCGGTAGGCGATGACGTCCTTGATGGCGACGATGGGGAGCTCGTGACGCCTGCCGAACTCGAGGAGGTCCGGCATTCGGGCCATGGTTCCGTCGTCGTTCATGATCTCGCAGATCACGGCTGAGGGCCTGAGCCCCGCCAGCCGCACGAGATCCACGGAGCCCTCGGTATGGCCGGCCCTGACGAGGACCCCTCCGTCGACCGCGCGAAGAGGGAATACATGGCCGGGTGAGATCAGCTCCTCCGGACGGGTACGAGGATCGACGGCGACCCGGATCGTCCGGGCGCGATCGGCCGCGGAGATCCCCGTTGAAACGCCCTCGCTCGCCTCGATCGAGACCGTGAACGCCGTCTGCCGGAGGCTGCGGTTCGTCGAGGCCATCATCGGGAGGCCCAGGGCCGCGACCCGCTGCGACTCCAGCGTGAGGCAGACCAGGCCCCGGGCATGCTTCACCATGAAGTTGATCGCCTCGGGCGTCGCGTGCTCGGCCGCCAGCACGAGGTCGCCCTCGTTTTCGCGTTCTTCGTCGTCGACGAGGATGAGCATCCTCCCCTGGCGCAGGGCCGCGAGGGCCGCGTTCATGTTGTCCGATAGGGCGCGCATAGCCTCTCCAAATACTTGGCGACGAGGTCGACCTCGACGTTGACCGCGTCGCCGACCTTCAGAGCCGAAAGGGTTGTCGATCTCCAGGTATGGGGGATGACATGAACGGAAAGCCGGCCCGGCCCTCCCTCGGAGCAGCCCATCACTTTGCCGAGGGTGAGGCTCACGCCACTGAGCGCGATCGAGCCCTTGGGCACGCAGTAGCGGATCAGGGCATTTTCGAGCTCGAAATCCAGGCGCCGGCTCTCGCCCTCGTCCGCGATCGTCTTGAGCCGGGCAGTCCCATCCACATGGCCCTGAACCAGGTGCCCTGAGAGGGAGCCGCCGACCCGAAGCGCCCGCTCGAGGTTCACGCGCCTGTCAGGCCGCAGGTCCGCCAACGTTGAGCGCCGAAGCGTTTCGGCGCCGACGAAGAAGTGGGCCAGGCCCGGTGCGGCCTCCGTCACCGTGAGGCAGACGCCATCCAGGGCGACGCTCTCGCCCGTCGCGAGCTGAGCGAGGTCGGCCTCGACCGCGACCCGAAGGCCCTCCGCCGCCTCCGAGACAGCGGCGATCCGCCCCGTTTTCTCTACGATTCCAGTGAACACCGGGGGGTCTTACATCAAAATCGAGCCTTCGGCTCCGTTCAAAAACGAGTCTTCACTTCGACGGGGTCGGGCATTCCGGGAGCCCCTTGGCGGAAGACGACATGCTCGTCCCAAAGTCCCCTTTCGAGCAGGGAGCGAGTCAG
>CAYJTX010000176.1:0-520 GCA_964372615.1 uncultured Bacteriovoracaceae bacterium
GGAGTCGGCCTTCGACACGGACGCCGTGTCGAGCTCAGGGGCCGCCGGGCTCATGCAGCTGATGCCCGCGACCGCCGTCGACACGGACCCCGAGGTGAAACGCGCCGAGCTGAACAACCCTGAAATCAACGTAAGGATCGGCACCCGCTACCTGAGAAAGGTGCTCGACAAATTCGACGGCAACCTCGCCCTCGCCCTCGCCGGTTATAACGCCGGTCCGCATAACGTCGACAAGTGGCTTCGCGAAGGCAAGGCGCGAAAGGGGCTGCTGGACTTCGTGGAGTCCATCCCGTTCCGAGAGACGCGCGAGTACGTGGCCGGTATCCTCCGCAACTACTACTGGTATTCACGGCGTCTCACCGGAGAGATCCCGAAGTCGCTCGACTACTTCTGGGGTGGCAAACCGTCAACCCAGGGCGTTCCGGCTCCGACGGGGAACGAGTGAGATCACGCGAGTCCCAGCTAGGCTCAGCCGAGACCGACCTCGACGCCGTAGAGGCGCGACGCGGGCCTACTTAGC
>CAYJTX010000176.1:530-7176 GCA_964372615.1 uncultured Bacteriovoracaceae bacterium
CCGAGGCGGGGGGACAAACTGGACCGCCTCGGCTGAGCCTAGCTGGGACTCGCGTGATCTCACTCGTTCTCGTCGCGACCGCATCACCTGGGGCGATGGCTGATCCGCAGAGTCTAGTCTGCGAAGGAGCGCAAGCGGGCCGGACGCAGACCGAAACCAGCCTGGTTGCTGGTCTGGAGGCGTGGGCGGCGGTCGAACGCGCGTTCCAGTTCTCCGCGGACGAGCTTCGCATCGAAGACCTCTTGGAGACAGATCGCATGCTGGGCGCCGAAATCGAGTCCTTGCAGGCCCGTACCCGCTCGATCGAAGCGCGCTTCAATCCGCTGACAAACGAGATCGAGCGCCGAAAGCGCCTGCTCGGTGGAGGTGGGGCGAGCCCCACGCGCAGTCCCCTCGATTTCGTAGGACTCCTTGTCGACTCGTGGCGCCTCTCCGATCTCCGCGACCGCCTGGCTGAAGCGCAGGGCTACGCCGAGGAGCTCGAGAAACTCCAGGGCCAGCAGGCGGCACTCCTGAGAGCGCGCCGGGAGGTGCGGCGGGAGATCCGCGCACGAAGCGCGGCGGAGCTTGCGCAAGGAGGTAACAGCGCGCTCGCCGCCAGGCTCATGCCCTTCTGCCTGGAGCCTCCGAGCGCTGTCCGCCCCTATATCTCGCATCTGAGCCGGATTCGCGCCGAAACGGACCCGGATGTGCTCGAGGCCTACTCGGCGGAAGCGCTCGACGCGGTCGATCGCGCCACCGCGGCGCTCGACGACGTGCGTGCCCGCAGCTCCGCCTGGCGATCACTCGCGACCCACCCGGAATGGACTCCTGGAAGAGTCGACGAGCCGGCGCGGCAGCTCGCGGACCTGGAAGCGCGCGAAATGGCATGGCTCGAAGCCCGTCGGCTGGCCGAGACCGACCTCGACGCCGTAGAGGCGCGACGCGGGCCTGATTAGCGAGGCAGCTCGTAAGGAGCCGCGACGTCCGAGTCGCTCAGGAAGAGCACGCGCTTCGCGACCGGGATTTCACCGCGTCGGGCGAAGGGCAGCACCTCCGAGGGTCGCTCGAGGTCGCCGACGTACTTCGCCTCGTCGCGTCCGCTGAGGCGGGTGCGGAAGTCGTAGGGAAGCTCGGCGGCGGCGTCGGCGAAAAATCCGCGCCGCGCCCGGATCGCCTCGTCCAGCGCGTTCGAGTATGGCTCGCAGCGCGAGCGGGTCGTCCAGACGCAGAACGTGACGGCGAGGCCCTCTTCCACGAGCTTGCGGTTGACGTCCACGCCGCCCTTTTTCACGTAGCCGAGAAGCCGCCCGTAGATGTCGCAGGGGGTTGCGTCGAACTCGATCTCGAGGCGGCCTGGAGCCGCGAGGAGCTCGGCGGTGCGCTCCTTCGCGGCCTCAGCCCAGTGGCCCTGCGACTGCCCGTGAAAGTGCGTCTCTGGAGTATCCACGGACAGAAAGCGCACCTTGTAGGTGCCGCCACGCGCCCGGATCTCGATCGTATCGCCGTCGCTCTGGCGAACGAGGCTCGCGCGGATCTTCGAGTTCGGCTTCCAATCGCTGGGGCGGCACTTGTCCGCCGCGCGCGCGTCGATGGATCCGAGGGCTAGAACCGAGGCCAAGACAGACAGGGCGAACTGAGACATTAGGAGATACCTCAGGTCAGGCATCTAACGCGGAGTATAATTCCTGTAAAGACATATATTTAGGAATCACTTCGCCGGCTTAACCAAAGTTCAGCCGGGTCTTGGAACCCGCAGAATGGCCAGATGCTCGCGAAATTCGGACCGGATTCGAATGAACTCGGCGTGCGGAATCAGGAGCGCCGTCGCGACGGATCGGAGTGGTTCGGATCGACCGAGTTGCCGTTCGAATCGCGGGAGGCGCCGAATAGTTTACTCAATAGGCTCATGCGCCCCCCTAGACCGCGAATCTGAAATGCATGATGTCGCCGTCTCTCACCACGTACTCCTTGCCTTCGAGACGCAGCAAGCCCGCATCGCGGATGGCCGCTTCGCTCTTGTGCTTCATCAGATCGTCGAAGTGAAAGACTTCAGCCTTGATGAAGCCCTTCTCGAAGTCGGTGTGGATCACGCCGGCAGCTTGCGGCGCCTTCCATCCCCGCTCGATCGTCCAGGCGCGGACCTCGATTTTTCCGGCGGTGAAGTAGGTCTGCAGCCCGAGCAGGTCGTAGCCGGCGCGGATCACTCGGTTCAGGCCCGGCTCAGGCATGCCCATCTCCTTCAAAAACCCGGCCTTTTCCTCCTCCGGAAGTTCGGCGATTTCCGACTCAATTTTTCCGCAGATCTGGACGACGGGGCTGCCCTCTTTCGCGGCATGCTCCTGCACCTTCTTGACGTTTGCGTTGGGCTCGGATTTTCCGATGTCCGTGTCGTCGACGTTCGCGACGTACATGACCTTCTTGGCCGTGATGAGGTGAAAGTCTTGAACGAGCGCGAGCTCTTCCGGCGTGAGGCCAAGCGATCGCACCGGCTTGCCCGCCTCGAGAGCGCCCTTCACCGGCCCAAGCACGCCCATGACCGCTCCGGCCTTCTTGTCGTTGGCGCGCGCCGTTTTCTCGAGGGTGACGTACCTCTTCATCACGGTCTCGAGGTCCGCGAAGATCAGCTCGGTGTCGATGACCGAGATATCTCTCAGCGGGTCGACCGATCCGTCGACGTGAATGACGTTCGGGTCGGAGAAGCACCGAACGACGTGCGCGACCGCGTTTGTTTCGCGGATATGACCGAGAAACTGGTTACCCAGACCCTCGCCCTGCGAGGCACCCTTCACGAGACCCGCGATATCCACGAAGGTCATGTCGGTGAAGACCAGCCGATCCGTCGGGATGTACTGCTGGATTCGCGCGAGGCGGGAGTCCGGCATCTTCACGATCCCGGTGTTCGGGTCGATCGTGCAGAAGGGGTAGTTCGCGGCCTCGGCCTTCGCCGACGTCAGCGCATTGAAGATCGTCGACTTGCCGACATTGGGCAGCCCCACTATTCCGCACTTGAAGCCCACCTCAGTCCTCCGCCTCCGCCGGATCGCGGCGGTTGAACTCGTTCATCGCGCCCTTGACGTCGTCCCGCACGAGGCGCTCTACCGCCTGCACTACCCGGTCAAGAAGGGGGTCCAGCCTCGCGAGCTCGTCGTCCGAAAAGGGACGCAGCACGTAATCGACGGGCGAGAGCTTGAGCCCCAGCGACGCCGGGTGGCCGATCCCCACTCGCACGCGGTGGTAGCCCGTCTTCCCGGCCCCCAGGCACTCGTCGATTGACGTGAGACCGTTGTGTCCCCCGGCGCCACCGCCCGACTTGAGCCGCAACGACACGGGCTTCAAATCCAGATCGTCATGGATGACGGTAAGATCGCCCGGCTCGCACTTGTAAAAAGTGAAGAGCGGCGCCACACACCGGCCGGAGAGGTTCATGAACGTGTGAGGCTTCACCAACATCACACGCTCTCCCCCGACGCGCCCCTCGTAGATCTCACCCTCGTGCTTAACGACGGGTCCGTCGGCCTTCCATGCCTCCACGAGCCGGTCGATCGCGAGAAATCCCGCGTTGTGCCGGGTCGTTTCATACTTGGCTCCCGGATTCCCCAGGCCGACGACGAGCCTCATCAGATGAAGAGGCTGCTCACGCTGTCGTAGTTGTGAATGCGGTAGATAGCCTCGGCGAGCAGGTCGGCAACGGAGAGCTGCACGAACTTCCCGGAGGCCTGGGCCTCGGGGGATAGCGGAATGGTGTCCGTGACGATCACCTTCTCGATCCGCGCGGCTCGGATGCGCTCGACCGCTGGGCCTGAAAGCACGCCGTGGGTCGCCGCCGCGAACACGCGCTTGGCGCCCTGATCGAGAACCGCGTTCGCGGCCTCGGTCAGCGTGCCCGCCGTATCGATCATGTCGTCGAGGATGATGGCGGTCTTCCCCTTGACCTCGCCAACGATGTTCATCGCCTGGGCCACATTCGGGCCTGTGCGCCGCTTGTCGACCATCGCAACGGACGCGTTGATCCGCTTTGCGTAGGAGCGGGCCCTTTCCACGCCGCCTGCGTCCGGGCTCACCATCACCACGTCGCCGTTCCCGGCGGTCTCTTTCTTGAGGTAGTCGAGGATCACGGGCGACGCGAAGAGGTTATCGAACGGAATGTTGAAAAAGCCCTGGATCTGGCCGGCGTGAAGGTCCATGGAGACGACCCGAGTCGTCCCGGCGGCGGTCAGGAGATCGGCCACGAGCTTCGCGCTGATCGGGGTGCGGGGCGCGACCTTGCGGTCCTGGCGCGCGTAACCGTAGTAGGGCACGACGGCCGTGATGTCCTTAGCGCTCGCGCGCTTGAGCGCGTCGATCAAAACCAGAAGCTCCATCAGGGTATCGTTGGCGGGCCGGCACGTGCTCTGGATGAGGTAGACGTCGCGACCGCGGACGTTTTCCTGGATCTCGGCGAAGATCTCGCCGTCGCTGAAGCGCTTGACCTCCGAGTGACCGAGCTGCTTGCCGAGCTTCTCGCAGATTTTCTGGGCAAGCGGGCGGTTGGACGTTCCTGATAGAATCACCCACTCGCGCATACGCATGGACAGCGGATACCGCAAAGCGACGAGGGGCTCAAGGTTTGGAAGATCTACGACGGCATTAAGTCGATACCTCCGAAATCCGACCCGGGGCCTCAGGCACATGCCGACGGGAAGCGCGGATCAGGCTGGCGGAGGAGCGGTCTCGCGGAAGACCGCGTCCGCTCGGCACCGATGCAGAATCGGCGAAAATCCCGGGTATCTCTCGCCCCATGGAAAAGATGGAATTCGGAGCTCCAGGTACTCCAGGCAGACTCCCGTATCCCAGACTGATTGCGTCGGGCTATCTGGAAGGGTGACGTCCGCCTCCAGACGCCCGAGCGCCCGCTCGATCGTCTCGAGATGTTCGGCCAGCCAACCGGCATCGGGCGCACGCCTCAGGGTTTCAAGATAATGTGCGACCGTAGAGATCATCACTCCCTCGGCCCAGGTCGAGCGCATCCGCTCACGCGTGCGGGCGGCCGGCTCCGCGGGCCAGATCCCGCCTTCAGAGCGCTCGTCCAGATACTCCAGAATCGAGGCCGAGTCCGGGAGCGGAACACCCTGGGGCGTCTCGAGCACGGGGATAAGCCCCAGAGGATTCGCCCGCAGGAACTCCTCCGTGGGATGAAAGACGTCACAGGCCACGGATTCGTACTTCACGCCCAGGCGAGCGAGCGCGAGGCGCACACGCCGCGCGAAGGGGGATCGGGGCGTCATGAAAAGCCGGAAGCGGCTGGGCTCCATGTCGATCAGGCGTACCGCTGGAACTTCCGCGTGGGAAGGGTGATAACTGGAACCGAGGGGTAGATCCGAATGAGTCAGCTCAAGAGAACCGTGGGCCTTCGAACGGTGGTTTCGACCGGGGCGGGGCTCGCGCTGGCGTCGATCTCCTACGTTTCGCTCGTCGAGATGTCGGATCAGGTAAACGGCCACGCGGGCTGGATCGCCCTCGCGGTGGCCGGGATCATCTGCTACCTGTCGTCCCGCTGCTTCGCCGAGCTCGGCGGAATGTACCCGTCAGCCGCTGGAATCAAGCTCTTCATCGAGAAGGCCTTTGGCGAGACGCCCGCCCTGATCCTCGCGAGCCTGTACATCATGACGACGCTCTCGATCGTGGGAGCCGAGACGTTCGTCCTTGGAAACGTCCTTTCATACGGATTTCCAGGCGTTCCCGTTCTCGCCTGGAACCTGGCCTTTCTTCTCCTCGTCTGTCTCATCAACATCCGTGGCGTGAAGCTGACGGGCGCCTTCCAGGACGTCGTCGCCTATTTCAAGTTCGCGGCGCTGATCACGGTCTCCTGGGTCGCGCTGACTCAGTTCGACTTCCCGCTCGAGCAGACCCTCGATCCTATCGGCGGCGACATGAGCCCGCTCAATTTCTTCCAGGCGGTCGGAGTTGGCGTGTTCCTTTACCTCGGTTTCGAGTGGGTCACGCCTCTCGCCGAAGAGGTTCGAGAGTACAAGGTGATCCCGAAGGGGATGTCGCTTTCGATTCTTCTTCTATTCCTGGCGTACGGCTCCCTGGTGACCGCGATGACTTCGATCGGCGGCAAGGAGGAGCTGAGCCGGGCTGTCGCGGACGGCAAGCCTATTCCCCATGTCCTGTTCGCGGTCAAAGCCTTCGGCCCGAAGGGCGTGCTGCTGATGATGCTGATGAGCTTCGTGGCCAGCATCACCTGTTTCAACGCGGGCCTGCTGACCGCCTCGCGCTTCCTTTACGCCCTCGCGCGCGATCACGCCGCGCCGAAGCCGCTCGCCCGGATCCACGGCAAGTACATGACCCCGCATGTGGCGATCTGGTCACTCTTCTCGATCTGCGCGATCCTCTCCGTCCTCGTGGCCTATACGGGGATCATCAAACCCTTCATTTACATGGGGGCCTTCGCCTCCTGCATGATCTACGTCACGATGGCGATCTCGCTCATCCGGCTGAGAAAAACCCAGCCCGACCAGCCACGTCCATTCCGGGTCGTCACCCTGGCCATTCCGGTCATGGTCGCCCTGTTTTTCAGCGCGCTCGGGATCGGGCTTCTCGCGGAGAACCCCACCGCGGCCATCGCAATGGCGTGCGGCCTCGTCCTGGTCGTGGCCTACGTGAAGCTGGTGATCCCCCGGTA
>CAYJTX010000177.1:0-5512 GCA_964372615.1 uncultured Bacteriovoracaceae bacterium
CCGGGCGCGAGCGGCATGGGCAGATGTCGGGTCGTCGTCACCCTGGGGTACTCCTCAAGCGCCTATTGTTGCCTGTACTTGGGAGCGGCGCGCAAGAGGGGACGTCAGTTTATTTTCGCGGGGGACGCGCCTTTTCGCCCTGGCCGGCGCCGCTCAGGGCGGAGCGCACCGCGACGGGCCTGCCTGAGCTGCTCATCCACGAGAAACCCGAGCGCGTCGAGAAGCCCGAGGTGCGCCCGCCGCTCGGGCGCGGGGGCAACGCCCAGGCGGTCCAGAAGCTCGAGCACCTCGACCGTGGCCTCGAGGGTCGACCAGCAGTACGGCCTCGGCTGCCGGCGAAAGAGGTATGCCGACGCGTGGCCGGGAGAGAACGCGATTCTTGGAAGGTCGTGAAGGGCATGGAAGCCCTTCAGGATTCCGCTCGCCTTGTTCCACGTACCGTCCACCACGACGACGTGCGGGCGCATGCCCGGAGGGAACACCGCTCGCGCCTCGTCGGGCGAGCAGCGGCTCAGATCGAGAGAGCCGGGCGAGGGGAAGAGCACGGCGGTCGCCCAGCCCGGACGCTGGAGGCGGGCGGCGAGCTCGCCTGATGTTTCGAAGTCGGGGACATTGCCCGTCAGGACACGCGCGTCGCGCGCGAAGCGGCGCACGATCCGCGCGGTGCCGATGGTCGACCGGGCCTCCAGGCGGTGCTCGAGGATCGTGAGCGCCACGGCCGAGTGAAACGGCTCGGCCGTGGCGCAGAGGCAGCCGACCTGGGGTCTTCGGCAGGCCCAGCAGTACGGGCGGGGTTCGATCGCGCTCATTCAGGTCAAACGTATCAGAAATACCGGGTTTTCGGCGCTGATCGCCCACGAGATGGGCCTTGATCGGTGAGGGCCTCGTCTGCTAATCAACCGACTAGAATGATCCGATTTCAGTCACTCACGAAAGACGAGCTCGCCGAGCTGCTGGTGCCCCTGAGCTGGGTCCGGCGCTGCGCGAACGAGGAGGAGCGCGCCGACAAGGCCCGCCGGCAGGCGCGCTACCGGGCCCGCCAGCTCTTCCAGTGGGTCTATCGCCGAGGCGTCGACGACTGGGACGCGATGACCGATATCTCGAAAGACCTTCGCGCCTGGCTGCGCGAGCACGTCGAGATCGCGCGCCTCACTGAGCAGATCGGGACGAAGGCGGCTGAAGACGGCACGCACAAGTTTCTGTGGTCGCTCGCGGACGGCAAGACGATCGAGAGCGTCGTGATTCCGGCGGCCCTTCAGTCTGATGACACTGAGGAAAGCCCTGGGGCCAGCCCAGGGGATCGCGATGAGGTCGGCGAGAAGTACGTGGGCGCCTCGACCGATGCCGAGCTCGGCTCCGAGCGTTGGGGCCGCCTCACCGCCTGCATCTCGAGCCAGGTCGGGTGCGCGATGGCTTGCAAGTTCTGTCTGACCGGCGTGCAGGGCCTCGACCGGCACTTAGAGACGCATGAGATCGTCGCGCAGGTGCATGAGCTCAGGCGGCGCGCGCCGATCACGAACATCGTCTTCATGGGGATGGGCGAGCCGCTCCATAACCTCGACCACGTCGCGAAGGCCTGTCAGATCCTCATCGACGCGGACGGGCTGGGATTCTCCAAGCGCAAGGTGACGGTCAGCACGAGCGGCATCGCGCCCGCGATCGAGGAGCTGGGCCGGCGCGTGGACGTCTCGCTTGCCGTCTCCCTGAATGCGTCCCATGACGAGCAGCGCTCGGCGATCATGCCGGTCAACCGCAAGTGGAACATCGACCGGCTGCTCGAGGCGTGCCGCGCCTATCCGCTCGGCGCCCACCGGCGCGTGACTTTCGAGTACGTCCTGCTCAAAGACTTCAACGACTCGCTCGAGGACGCCGCACGCGTGGGCGCGATCGTCCGGCGCGTGCCGAGCAAAATCAACCTCATTCCGTTCAACGAGCACCCGGCGGCCGAGTTCAAGCGCCCGAGCGACGAGACGGTCCGCGCGTTCCAGCGACATCTGCTCGACCGTGGCCACGTAGCGACCGTGCGCGTCTCGCGCGGCCGCGACATTCTCGCGGCCTGCGGGCAGCTTCGCAGCATCTTAGGCACGGCTCGGGGTACTGAGCGGCATCTGGATTGGGCGCTGACTACCGCAGCTCGAACCCCGGATTCGGCAGGTCGAACGCCGAGCGCATCGAGGGCGAGTAGCGGAACTGGAACGGGTGCTCCTCGAGGTCGAGATCCCGGAGCACGGCCGCGGACGGCCCATCTCCGATCGTGAGGTAGCGGCGGTCGGGCTGCAGGCGCTTGCGCCAGAGCAGGCTTGGGTACTGGATGAGCGCGAAGGTGGACTGAAAGCTGGTGGTCGACTGCACGATCTTCCCGCCGAGGCTCGAGTAGAGATTTCCGTTCACGTCGAATTCCCGAGGGCGGCCCGTCGTCGGTACCCGCAGCTCGAAGTAGCTCGAGCCATCGGCCTCGTGCGCGGTCGTCACGCAGTCGCGGCCGTCCATTCGGACGCGGATCGCCTGCGTGACCTTGGGCAGGCCCCAGATCGTCCGTCCGCGGATCTCGTTCTCCTTGGACGTGACGGGCATGTGGAAGACGTAGTAGCCCGCGTGCTTGAACCTCTGGGTGGCGATCGCCGGGAGCACTGGAAGGTCGAGGCCCCCGCCCGCGAGCACGGGAATCGTCATCGCGATCTCGTTGTAGGGCGCCACTCCGAGCACCTGCTTGTACTCGTAGCAGGAGAAGATCACGAGCGACCGCCCGCGGGTCATTCGGACGGGCCGGACGCGGGAATCGGGCATGATTCGCACCGCCCGCTCGTAGTCGCAGTGAAAAATTCCGATCGCGCAGGTGACGTCTCGATAGAAAGTCGGAAACGTATAATTCTTGCGGATCGAGGGCGTCAGCTCCAGGGGCTGAGGCGCGTGGCGCAGCTGGAAGCGCCCGAAGAACGGGTCGCCCTCAAAGAGCGAGGCGTTGTCGGGCATGGTCGGCGTGAGGTCGAAGTTAGGTTCCATAGGACGTCAGGTTCGCCGACTTTCTCTGTTGACGCAAAGCATTAAGTTATTGTATTAAATTGGTTTACTATGATGATCCTGGCCCGCCCAACGATTTCAACTTACCTCGCCCGCACTCTGACTGAGCTGGGGGTGACCACGGTCGTCGGAGACGACGGGGTCGTACCGATGCGGCCCGCCCTGCGCATTCGCAGCCTGCGCGAGTTCGCCGCCGATCCCAAGGCCGCCTACGGCTCCCTGCTCCTGACCAGCTCCGAAAACGCGCTCGCCTACCTTTACGACGTCATCCCCTACGACGACCGGGTGATGAAGGCCCGCCTCTTCAAGGACAAGGCGGCGTTTCGTCGCGCCATCGCGAAGCGTTTCCCGGCGTTTTTCTTCAGGGAGGTGCGGCCCGAGGAGTTGGACTCGATCGACGCGGCCGGCCTTCCCTATCCAGTGGTGCTCAAGCCCTCGATCGGGATTTCGAGCATCGGCGTCGTGCGAGTGGGCTCGGCGGGGGAATGGGCTCAGGCGGTGGCGTTTCTTCGCGAGGAGCTCGAGAGCTATCAGCGAAATTACTCCCGCCACGTGGTCGAGAAGAGCGGCCAGGTGCTCCTCGAGTCGTACATCGAGGGCAGGGAGCTCGCGATCGACGGCTACTTCAACGCGCAGGCCGAGCCGGTCGTGCTCAATATCATGGAGCATCTCTTCAGCCGCCCTTCCGACACCTCCGATCGGCTCTATGTCACGCGGCGGTCGCTGATGGAGCGGTACCTGCCCCAGGTGACGGCATTCCTGCGCGAGTTCGGCGAGGTTTTCGATCTCAAGCGGTTCCCCTTCAATCTCGAGGTGCGGGTGAACGAGGCGGGCGAGCTGATTCCGATCGAGCTCAATCCGCTCCGATTTTCGGGGCTCGGTACGACCGAGATCGCCCAGTACGCTTACGGCATCAACGTCTATGAGGCGTTCTTCACCGAGTCGAAGCCGGACTGGAAGGCGCTCCTCGCGCGGGAGGACGATTCGATCTACGCGTTCCTCTGTGTCGAAGTCCCGACCGCGCTTTATCGCGATCCCGCGCTCCGGATCGCCGATCGCGAGGTCTTCAAGCAGTTCTCCGAAGTGCTCGAGTACCGCATTCTAGACGAGCGCGAGACTTCCACCTTCGCGGTGATCTTCATGCGGACCGAGAACGAGGCCGAGTGCCGACGGTTGCTCGACCTGGACCTCGGGCCGTTCTTTCGCCGCGGCTGACAGGCGACCCTGCACGCAGCCCAGCTCCTCGAGCAGGGCGCGCAGCCGGTTGTGTGTCTGCCAGCGTTCGCGGCTCCAGAGGGGAGCCAGGCACTCCTCCGGCCGAGGCGCCAGCGCGCTCAGGCGCTCGACGTAGATCGCGGGTGAGAGGTGATCGAGGTGCTCGGCGATGCGGCTGGCGTACTCCTCCACGGAGAGCGTCGGAAACGGCTCCGCCCGCCAGCGCTCCGCCAGCGCCGTGCGCTCGAGGACCATGAGCTGGTGGAGCTTTACGCCGCGCGCCCCCGACGCGTTCAGCAGGCGTGCCGAATCCCGCGCGATCGTCGGCGGATCGGTCGGCTGGCCGAACATGAGGTGCACGCAGACGTGGACCCGGGGCGCCCCGCGCGCGAGTCGCTCGAGAGCATCCAGCGAGCAGCGGCCGTCGTGCCCGCGTTCGAGCCAGAGCAGCGTTGGGTCGTCAAACGACTGCACTCCGAGCTCGAGCGATACGTGTGAGCGCTCGGAGAGCTCCGCGAGAAGCGCGATCACCTCGTCCGGGAGACAATCGGGGCGGGTTCCCACGCTGAGGCCGTCGATGCCCGGGACCGAGAGCGCCTCCTCGTAGATCTGCCGCAGATAGGCGGTATCGGCGTAAGTATTCGTATAGCTCTGGAAGTAGGCGAGAAACCGGGTCGCCCCGAAGCGCTCTCGAAGATCCGGCAGGCGCTTTCGGATCTGATCGGCCACCGCCGCCCCGCGCCCGCGGGCCCCGTGAAAGGACGCGGACCCCTGGCTGTCGCAGAAGGCGCAACCTCGGCTGGCCAGCGTGCCGTCGCGCGTCGGGCAGGTCAGGCCGCTCGCGACCACGACCTTGAGGGTCTTACCGCCGAAGGTCTCTCGGAGGTAGCGGCTATAAGGATAGAAGCGCTCCATGCGAGCAGACCGCATACCAGGGCCCTCGCGCCTCGTCACGAGACGGAGCGGCGTCAGCGGCCCTTTTTCTTCGGGGCGGCCTTGCCGGGGGCGGGCGCGGAAGCCTTGGTCGCCAGCTCCTTGACCGACGCGTCGAGCTGCTCGAGCGCGGTCTTATGCGCGAGGACCGTGTTTCCTACTTCGGCGACGAGGGTCTTGGCGGCGGCGACGTCGTCTCTCATCGCCCTCAGATTCGAGTCGAGCGCCTGGATCTGCTTCTGCTGCTCGGCCTGCTTGGCCGTGAGCTGGTCGACCTGCTGCTGCATCGCCTGCTGCCCCGGGCAGCTCGGCATGCTGATGCCGAGCGTGAGCACCGCCGCCA
>CAYJTX010000177.1:5522-7148 GCA_964372615.1 uncultured Bacteriovoracaceae bacterium
GCGTCTCATGGTTCAGGCCTCCGATGGTTTCAAACCGTTTCAGTTTATCAGGACATTCGTTCGATGCGCCACCCTCGTGGATCCCCTCGCGCGCACTTTCACGGCGTGAGCGGCGGGCTTCTGACGATAGAGGCAGGAATATGACGAGCTCGACCGCGCCGCCGCTCAGAACATGAACTTCTTGTTCGCGATGTTCGTGAGGATCGCGACGCCGACGATCGACGTGATGAGGGACGAGCCGCCGTAGCTGAGAAACGGCAGGGGAACGCCGACGATCGGCAGAAGGCCCATGACCATGCCGAGGTTCACGAAGATGTGCCAGAAGTAGATGGTCACGATCCCGAGGGCGAGCAGGAGCCCGAACTTGTCGTGGGACTGATAGGCGATCGAGAGCCCGTTGAGAAGGAACGCGAGATAAAGCACGAGCAGGATGAGGCAGCCCAGGAACCCATGCTCCTCGCTGAAGACCGAGAAAATGAAGTCGGTATGGTGCTCGGGAAGGAAGTTGAGCTGGCTCTGGGTGCCCTGCCGGTAGCCCTTGCCGGTGAGCTGCCCGCTTCCCACGGCGATCATCGATTGGATGGAGTTGTAGCCGCTGCCCCTCGGGTCGGCCATCGGGTCGATGAACGAAATCAGGCGTTGGCGCTGGTAGGGCTTCAGGGCGAATCGGTAAACCATCGGGAGAGCGACGGCGCCGCAGGCGGCCAGCACCAGGAGGGTGCGCGGTTGAATCTTGATGAAGACCATCATGCTGGCGAAGGTGAGGAGGAGGATCATCGCGGTGCCCAGATCCGGCTGGAGGATGATGAGCGCCGCCGGGATAGCGACGAGCACGGTTGGAAGCAGCAGCTCGCGCCAGCCATAGCCCCCGACGGTCTTGTCGTTCTCGAAGTACTTGGCGAGACAGATCACGAGCGAGAGCTTCATGAACTCGGAGGGCTGGATGTGGAACGAGCCAAAGCCGAGCCAGCGCTTCGCCCCGAGGCTTGACTTGCCCAGCACCAGCACCGCCACGAGCAGGAGCAGGTTCGCGAAGTAGATGAGGTAGCCCAGTCGCGAAAGCGCCGAGTAGTGGACGACGAGGACTCCGGCCGTGATCAGCATTCCGACCGCGAACCAGCCGAGCTGCGCCCGAAAGAGGCCCTGGGACTTGTCCTGCACGCCCGTGGCCGAAACCAGATTCCAGATTCCGACGCCGAAAAGCAGCGCCTGAATCACCAGGAGGCTCCAGTTGAAGCGGCGGAACTCCTCGTCGTAGAGGCCGGTGCTGAGGCCTCGCTCGTGGTTCGGGGCCGGGGTCTCCATCGATGAGTAGGTCATGGACTCATTCCTCTTTCTCGGCCTCGGTTCCCGGCGGTGTTCCCGTCGGCACCTCGGGCGGGTCGACTCCAGGGCCGTCGTCCGCAATGGGAACGAACCCTTCTGCTTCGTCGTCGGCAGTGACCGCCGGCGAAACCTTCTCCGGTTGCCCCGAGCCGCGAAGCCGGGCGGACCTCCTGGGCCCCAGACTGTTGCCGCCAAGCTGATTTGCGCCCCAGCCCAGGCCGCCCTCTGGCGCGAGGGCGACGTTCAACTCGACGATCGATTCCGCCGTCTCATTGTGCAGATCAAGCCAGGTCTCCGTCT
>CAYJTX010000178.1:0-7133 GCA_964372615.1 uncultured Bacteriovoracaceae bacterium
GACCAGCGGTCCGACACCTCGGATATCGACGACGAAATTCCCGTCCTTGTCCTGGTGCATCGCCAGATCCATATAGGAACTCAACTGCTTAAGTACAAGGTCTCGCTTGTCGAGTAGGTCACTCGGGGACCCTCCCCCCATTGTGACGCGTCTAACGCTGATATTGAGATTCTTAAGCTCATTGGCAAGCGCATTGACCTCGGAACTGTAGCCCTCCAGGCGGGAGTCGATGAGCCCTCGCACTTCCTCGACCGACCTTCTCATCCGGTGAAAGTCGCTCACCATGGCCTGCGAGGCCTCGCGTACCGACTGCCGTACGGCTTCACTGTCGGGCTCATTCGCGAGCTTTCTAAACTCATTGAAGAACCGGGACATCAACCGATTTAGGCCCTCTCCGCCCATCTCGTTAAAGATATCCTCGGTCTGCCTGAACACGATGTCCTTCTCCTCGAAGTGAGCGAGCTCACGGCCACCGTTCCTGAGTTGTTTTTCGACATACTCATCATTCACGCGCTCGATACGTGAGACGTGCACTCCCTGACCGATCACGTTCCGACCGCCCGATGCGCCCCTCGGTTCTTCCGCCGCAAACTGAACTCTCTGCCGGGAGAACCCCTCGGCATTGGCGTTGGCCACGTTATGCCCGGTCGTCGCGATGGCGGCTTTCGCGGCCATCATCCCGCTGCGACCGGTGTTCATGATGTTAGGAAGCCTCATCCCTCTCTAGGCCTCCCTCGAAAGCAGTCTCGCCGCGCCAGTCCCCTGGGATTTCTGACCCTGCTGCGTATATGTCTGCGCGCCAGCGTTTGCCTCTCCGAGTACGTTGCATTTCATCTGCTCGAAATGTTCGAGCGATTTCTCGACAAGACCACGGTTCTCGGAGTTGAGCTCGCCGGAGCGCCTGATCAAAAGGGAAAGCGCGGCTCCCAAACTTCGAATCGCCTTGGCTGCCTGCGCGTGCTCGGACTGGATGACTGCCGCAATTTCAGAGAGGGTAAGCTGCGCAGCGGGTCGGCGGAGCGCATATGCCACTCCGACGACTCCCGCCTGCCGAATGCTCTCGGCGACACGGATCTGCTCGACTAACGCTTCTTTTTCGAAAGTGGCTTCCTGAATACCCTTCAGATCGGCGTTCGTGATCGAGATTCTCTCGCGCCGCAGGAGCTCGGCCACCTGGCGGTAGAGCCCCACCAGTTTCTGAAGCGCTTTTGAAAGGTCGTCTAGGTCTTTTTTCACGCCGCAATCCTCCATGATTGCTTCGCGTCTCCATGTCCCGACTCCGTCCCTCGACTTCCTGTCCCTGGGTCATCCGGAGCCGGTCGGGATCAGCCAATACCAGCGGTCTTGATGTGCTCATCGACCAGGCGGTCGGCAACGGCGCCGGCATCCACCTGGTACTTTCCGGCAGCTATTTTTTTCCTCAGCTCGGCGATCTTTTCTTCTCTCACATCCGGAGCGCTGCTAGCCGCCGCCTTTGCCTTTGCAGCATCTTTTCCGCGGGAGGAGATGTCAGTGGTCGCGGCCGAGCCCGCCTCTTGCGCAGCTCCTTTCTTTTTCGCCGCTTGCTCTTCCTGCGAGCGATCCGTCTTGCGTGCACCGCTAACTTCAGCACTCTGCGCCGGATTAGTCCCTGTCTGGTTCACCCTCATGGGTACCTCCTGTACTCGGGTCGGGCCGACCCATTGGGGGATAGCCCCCCTTCTTTCCAGTGTATCTTCGCCCCTCTACCGAGGCAATGATCTGGTCCGCCAAGCCCACTCCGCCCGTACGTGCAGCCACCCGCGCGGTCTCTCCGTCGAGCATTGAGCGATAGATTTCCGTCGCAGGCGATTCCAGATCGAGATCATTCTTGGGAATGGTCTGTCGCATGACCTTCATCATGTAGTCCAGAAACATCGCTTCCAGTCCCTCAGCGGCCTGAACGAGGCCGGGATCGACCTTTGAACGATCGACCACAGCAACTCTCCTCCCTGGAGTTGTGGGTGCCGTCAACGCTCTGTCGCCCCATTCCATCCTAGGAATGCCTTGTGGGGGCGAGGGGAGGGGGCTTGTCATCCCCCTCCCCTCCGCCGCGTTCCCTGAGAGGGGTGGCTCCGATCGGCATCCATGCCTTTTCGGGCTATAGCAGAACTGGAAAGACCCGCCATCCTAGCAGGCCGTTGCTCCCGTCCTGTTTCCTGGATCGTAGCCCTCACGTCATCCGTGACATCCGGGCCCGCCCCTCTTGGGTCGCGGCAAACATCGGGTCTCAGTGTCGGCCCGATCATATCGTCTATAATGAAATCCTTCCAAACGATCACATGATCTCCAAATCTGCCTGAAGGGCACCCACTTCGCGGAGAGTCTGGAAGATCGCTGTCAGGTCCTTCGGCTGTACACCCAAAGCGTTCAACGCCTTAACGAGATCGGAAACGCTGTTACCTTTCAGCTCAGCGACTCGCTCGGGACGGGCTTTCTTATCGCCCTTCACCTCGATGGCTAGTTCACCATGAGCGATCGCTACTGCGGAAATGCCAATCTTGTCCCCCATGACCACCGTTCCAGTTCGCTCATTCAGTACAACGCGGGCCCTCGAATCCACGCTGACTTGAACATTCTCCAGCGCCGCCATGAGCTCGACGGTATTCCCTTCGTAGCTAAACGGGACCACCACATCGATCGTTCCGCTGTCGCGAGCACTAGCGAACTTTCCGCCCATCTCCCCGTTAATCAGTGTTGCGAGCCGGGCGGCCGTGGTGAAGTCCGGATTATGGAGCGAAAGACGGAAGCTCTTCTTTCCGGCAAAATTAATATCGACATCCTTCTCGATAGTCGCACCAGCAACGACCCTGCCCACGGTTGGGAAATTCTTTGTCGTCCCGTCGGCGGTTGACCCGATACTCACCGGTCCCTGCGCCACCGCGTAGACGTTCTGGTCACCCGCGCGCAACGGGGTGACTAGAAGGACTCCGCCCTCAAGACTGGCCGCATCGCCGATTGAGCTGGTGGTGATGTCTATTCGGTTGCCGACCCGAGCGAATGGCGGCAGCTTCGCGGTCACGATGACCGCGGCGGCGTTCTTGGATTTGATCGTGGCGTTCTGCTGTACATCCAGCCCAAGTTTTCCGAAAAGGCGGGAAAGGGACTGGCCTGTCACGTCCGTGCTGGAATCCCCTGTGCCCTTGAGACCGACTACGATCCCATATCCAATCAAGATGTTCTCGCGAACTCCCTTCACGGTCGCTACATCCTTAAGGCGCGCTCCGAACGCCTCCGTCATGAAACCGAGGAACACCGCGGTCGTGATCAACAGCGCCGTGATCGATGGCGTCCTGAGGCGTCTCATCGGAGGACCTCGAGTCGATATTCGTAGAGTTTGGACGAATCGATCGTATCTTCCTCGGTGATGTCAGTGCCCTTGGCGACTCCGACCAATGATAAGTTTCTGAAGCCGGACCCATACGGAATCCGTTTCGTGCCACGAATTTTATAATTTCCGTTGGAATAGCGCTCTACGATTTCGGCCATGATGATCTCCCCGGTGCGAAAGCCGAGGGACTTGGCGACGTCGATATCAGTAGACGTCGCCTTCGGAATCACGTTCTCATCCTCGAAAACGACGGTTTCCTTTCCCTTCTGTCCGGATGAGGCCGGAGTTCGAGCTGGTGCTGCTGCGCTCGAGGCCACTGAGTCTTTCTTTGTCGCGATTGACTCGGGTTCCTCAAGACCGAGCACCCTTGCACGGATGCGCGCTTGCGCCAGCGCAAGCTCAGCCTCGCGCTCCTTGGGGCTCAAGGTCCGCTGAACTTCCGTCAAGACGTCCTTCACTAACTCCTGAGCTACGGTAATCGAAATGATGTCTCCGATTCCCCGAATTTTGTTTTTCGTGAAGTAGTAATTCGTTTGCCCGTCGGACCCCCAGAGTGATCCTTCGTTCGGAGCCCCATCAATGAAGTCCGCCCGGCTCGCGCGCCCGCCACTCTTATACTGCTTGCGTACGGGAGGCGGGACACTCGGCTGGTTCGCGTACGTCGGGCCCATCTCCCCTCCGCCGTCGCCAGAGCCCCTCACTCGTGCCCGTCTGGCCGCTTCCGCGCGATCTGCGCTCACCCAGGATGGGCTCCCCCTGCCCCCTCCCCCCAGCCGGGTATTCGCCGGGCCGCGATCAGAGTGTCCAACAGCCGCGTAGCGGTCGTCCGCATAGGCCCCTTCGGCCTCGTTAAGATAGCCCCTTTCCGTCCAACGACCCCCAACGGTCGGGGAATCGTAGGAGTAGGAGTCGTCCAAGTCACGGCGAAGGTTTCCCATCCATCGCCCGCAACCGACTGAGACCACCGCTACTGCCAATGCGCTAGTAAGAAAAATTCCTTTCGTAGCTCCCTTCACAGGCGCACCTCCACTACAGAGTCCGCCCGAAGCCGTCCCATCATCATACGCTTTGACTTAATCGACATCACCCGCACCTGGGCGTCAAGATAGGCAGCCTCATCGGCAATTCCAGGCGCCGTCAGTGTGACATCTCCTGAAACCAGGCGGATTCTCACCGGCTCTCCCTTTTTCAAATCCGGAAGCTTCCGAACTGCCGAGGTAACCACGAACTGCCCCTGGAGAATGGTGTGAAATGCCTCAAGCCGGTCGACATCGGTCTCCTCCGATAAAATGAGCCCACGTACCTCACGGGCTCTGCCGACCGCCTCATCGATCGTTTGAGCGACGAAATCCTCTGCTCTGAGCCTTTCTCCTGGGAGGATTCGTCGAGTCGCCACCTTCGCGCGTATCCAAGCGGAGAATCCAATCGATCCTTCGGCCCCGTCGTCAAACCTGAATCTCGCCTCTCCCCTGGAAAGATCAGCCAACCAGACCAGTTTGGCTGGGCCCGCAGGGGCGGAATCGCCGAGCCAGCTGACCGGCCCAGACATCTCGATCCTAGCTCCGGGATAGCGCACGCTCAGTTCCGTTTCGATCGCCGCAACTCTGGAGTCTCGCGTCTCGGCGCCAGTGCTATCAGCGAACGCCGCGAAGGGGTGCGCAAGAAGTAGGAAGCCTAATGCGCTCGCGCCCTTTGTCGCCTTGTACAATCTATACCCCCAGGCCCCTTCCCGCGTTTACAACCTCATTACTTGATGTTCGCCGTAGCTCCGAGCATCTGATCCGCGACACCCATCACCTTGGTGTTCATCTCATACGCCCGCTGAGTCGTAATCATGTCGACCATACTGTTAGCTACGTTCACGTTGGATCCCTCGAGCGCCCCTTGCTGCAGCATGCCGACCCCATTCTCCCCGGGTATTCCCTCTACCGGCTGGCCGCTGGCCAGCGTCGGCTTATACAGGCTGTCTCCGATCGCGCTGAGGCCCTGCTCATTTGCAAAGCTCATGAGCTGAATCTGGCCGATGACCGCCTCAGCGTTATCGGGAAGAGATATCTTGATCTCACCGTTAGCCGTCACGACTACGTTGATGGAATTTGACGGTATCTGGACCTGAGGGATCATCTGGGCTCCGTTTGAGAGCTGCAGCCTTCCCTGGGCATCGATCTTGAATGCGCCGTTCCTCGTGTAGGCGACTTCCCCATTTGCCATCTGGACTGGGAAGAAGCCCCTTCCTTCGATCAACAGGTCGTATGGATGATACGTCATTCTCGCTGGACCCTGCTCGAAGATCTTGTGGCGCGCGCCCACCTTCACGCCCATGCCTGTCTGGATCCCGACGGGCGACTGTGACCCTGCGCCAATAGATCCGCCGGGCTCTTTGACCGTTTCGTACATCAAGTCCTGAAATTCGTTTCTACTTCGCTTGTAGGCGTCAGTATTGACGTTTGCGAGGTCGTTCGAGATACGCTCAATATTCGCGGCTTGCGCCTCCAGACCTGTTGCGGCCGTAGAAAGTGCCCGGATCATGCCGCGCCCCTAGAGCTTACCAATGTCATTGGCTTCCCTTCCGAGCAGATCCCCGTAGGTCTTCATCGCCTTCAAGTCGTGCTCGAACATCCGATTTGCCTTGATCAGTTGGGTCATCTCCTCCACCGGATTGACGTTTGAGGTCTCGAGCATGCCCTGTCTGACATGAGTCAGCGTCGGCGGTCGGGGCTGACTTCCCATAAAATCGGTGTTCAAAAAGAGTTGTCCGCCCTCCTTGCGAAGTTTCCGGGGCTCCCCGAATTCCACGACGCTTAACCGAGCAATGAGCTCGTCTCCCGCGTAGATCTCTCCACTCTCCGAGACTGTCACCTGCCCAGCCCGGTCCCTGAGATTGATCTGTCTTGCCTGCAGTGCAGGGTCAGCCGCGACTCCTCCTTGAGTCGTAAGCCCTCCTTGGCCCGGCTGAACGGCACCAGCTGGCAACGCGGTCACCAGCCCCCCGGGTTGAGCAGCCAGCACGGGGTATCCCTCGGTCGTCACTAACCGGCCATCCATGGCCAGCTTGAGGCCTCCTTGCCTCGTGTAGCGAACTCCCGAGGGCGTGCTGACTTCCAGAAACCCAGGTCCATCCAGGGCAAGGTCGAGGGGCGACTGCGTCACCCTAAGATTGCCCTGTCTGAAATTGGTATATGTCCCGTCGACGATCACATGAGACTGGTCTCGTCCGTCGATAGGATAGAAATCCTTATCCTTGATTGGACCCCTCGGAATCTCCTGCGCAACTCGGTCGCGCTCCAGCGTCGAGAGGTACTCCTTGAAGGTCGGAACGTCTTTCTTAAATGCGAGGGTGTCCGAGTTGGCGAGATTATTGGCCACGACGTCGACGGCCTGCGCCTGAGCTGCCGCTCCCGACACTGATGTCCAAAACCCAGTCGCCAGATTTCCCCCCTGGAAGCATCCCTGCCCCCAGGACCATTCAGCAGCAATCGGCATGCCGGTCGATATTCTGAATAGGCAATATTTTCTTTCGGATTCACCACGCGGCCCGAGTTTCCCTTTGTTCGTTAAATGCCCACGAGTTCAGTGAAATTCGGACAGCCTATTTCTCAACCTGAAGCGGCGCGTTTTCGGGTCGTTGACACTTGAGTCACGGGCCTACTTCCGTGATGATCGGCAAAAAAACACAGAAACCTGGGCAATTCTTACCGGACACGACAACCCAGGAATGGTAATTTAGCCCCATGTGCGCCAAGCAAAGCTTGCGACAGCCAGCGGGTGGGAGTCCCGCCCCGGT
>CAYJTX010000179.1:0-7129 GCA_964372615.1 uncultured Bacteriovoracaceae bacterium
CAACGTGTTCAAGCCGCTCCTCATCCACGGTTTCCTGCAGTCAGCGCGCCTACTGGCTGACGGCTGTCGCAGCTTCCGCGAGCACTGCGTGGCGGGGATCGAGGCGAACCTGCCGCGCATCCGCGAGAACCTTGAGCGTTCGCTGATGCTCGTCACGGCGCTCAACCCGCACATCGGCTATGACAACGCGGCCAAGATCGCGAAGAAAGCCCATCGGGAAGGCAAGACGCTCAAGGAGGCCGCGCTCGAGCTGAAGCTCGTCACCTCCGAGCAGTTCGACCAGTGGGTGCGGCCAGAGAAGATGGTCGGAGACGTGCAAGTCTAGCCGCAGATCAGCCGAATCGCCTTGGCGAGCTGCTTGGCGGTCGAGGTCTCCTCGTCGGATTTCCGCTTCACGAGAAACACGTCCGACCGGCAGACCCGTTCCGGAAAGGGACTCGGCCGTCGCTCGAGCTTGAACGCGTCTTTCACCCGCGCGTTGTGCTCTCTCACGATGAACGCGGGAAAGTAGCCCGCGACCCGACCCTGCCGGCAGAGCTCCAGCGCCGATTCCAGGAGCGTCACCCGATGAAGGACCCTGCGGCAGTAGGCGTTGTCGGGCCAGCCGTCCAGCCCGCGGACCTTCGTGGGAACCGCGTGCAGCGGCATGACCGGGACCACGAACGGAAGCTCGGGCTGGGGAACGCCTCGAAACGAGTCCTTCTTCGTGAAGACCCCCATCTCGATCGAAGCCACCTTGAGGAAGTCGAGATTCGGATCCGGCACCGGAAGGTACGTGATGCCCAGATCGACCTCGCCCTGGTTCAGGTACCTCTCGACCTCGCCCGGCAGGAGCTCATGCAGCTCCAGGGAATGGTCGTCCCAGCCCAGGCGATCCAGGAAGCTCAGGAAATAGGTCGAAAAAACCTCGAAGGTCCCGATTCGAACGGGCTTGGGTCCGGCGATCTCCGAGCTCAACGAGGCCACCACCGCCTTCACCTCTTCGATCAGCGCAGGCGCGCGCTTGAGCAGGCGCTTTCCAGAGTCGGTCAGGATGATCTTCCGCCCGTCGCGGATCCAGAGCTTGGCGCCCACCTCGTCCTCGAGCACCTTCATCGCCTTGGAGAGTGCCGGCGCGCTCAGCCGGAGGAGCTCGCCCGCGCGCCGGAGATTGCCCGTCTGACCCAGGACCGTGAAGTACTCGAGGCGCCGCATATTCATGAGCCAGTGGTTAACAATTAGTGACGATAATGCAATTTTAATATCCAAGGTCCGTGGGTACTTCTTGGGCAACAAAAGGAGTCCTCCATGAAGAAGTCACTGCTGTACGTATTCATGAGTCTGCTTTCCCAGGGCAGCTTCGCCGCCGTGAAGGTTCACGAGTGGGGCACCTTCACTTCGGTTCAAGGATCGAACGGGGAGCCCCTCTCCGGCCTCGAGCACGAGGAGGAGGCGCTGCCGTCGTTCGTCCACAACCGAAGCCTGCTGCTGGAGCTGGATCGATCTCTGGCGCCTCTGTCGGTGGGGTTGCGGTGCGGCTGTACCTGCTGCGTAAAGGGCACCTGTTGCGACGAGCTCTTCGGCCCGGACCCCGAGCAGGCGCCGGTGGTCACCCAGAAGATGGAGACGCCCGTGCTCTACTTCTACAGCTCCACTCCCGAGACCCTGGACGTGACCGTGGACTTTCCGAAAGGGATCATCTCGCAGTACTACCCGCGGCCGACGTCGTTTCTGCCGGCCCTGGGCGGTGGTCCCGGCCTGGAGGGCGGACAGATCCATTACTCGAAGCTGGAGATCCTCACGGAAGGCGCGGAGCTTCCGCCGGTTGTTTCTGGAAACGTGTACGGTCCGGCCCGGGAGACGAAGGCGAACTTCATCCGCGCTCAGGGCGAGGCGGAGAAGTTCATTTTCTACCGGGGGCTGGGGAACTTCCGGACTTCGCTCAAGGTCACGTCGGATTCGCAGGAGCTGAGGCTTCAGGACACGCAGGGCAACGGAATCCCCTACCTGCTGGCCGTCAATATCCGCAGCGGCAAGGGCGGCGGCGAGGAGCTGGGGAGTCTGAAGCCGGGCGCGACCACGAGCTTGGGTCTGAAGGCCCTGCTGAAGGAGCTGACACCGACGGAGAAGCTCGAGGCCTTCGAAGACTTGGCCGGTTCGAAGCTGGTCGAGGCTCTTGTCGCATCCGGTCTTTATCGGGATGAGGCGCGGGCCATGGTCAACACCTGGAGGCTGAGCTACTTCCACACGGATGGGCTTCGCGTTCTGTACATCCTGCCCCGGCAGGAAACGGACGCGATCCTGCCCTTGCGGATCACGCCGCAGCCCGAAGAGCTGGTGCGAACCCTCGTGGGTCGAGTCGAGGTTCTGACTCGACCGGAAGAAGACGAGCTGCTTTCGAGGGTCGCCCAGGCGGCCGGCGGCGATGCCTCGGCGTTGGCGTCGGCGCAGCTGGGACGCTTCAGAGAGCCGAAGCTTCTCCGAATTCAACAGCTCACTTCCGACGCCGCGATCCGGAAGTTCCTTGACGATCAGCTCAGGTAAGTGCGGGGACCGGGGGAGAAATCTCCCGGTCCCTCCTTCTAGGAGCCTGTCCCGGTAACGGTTTTGGAAACGGTTTTCGGTACGGTACTGACCTCGGTTTCCGTTGCAGTTTCTGTTCCCGTGCGGTTTTGGTCCTCAGTACGGCCTTACGCGGGCGCCCAGGCCGCCAGCTTTCTTAGGTTGTGGGACAATGCCACGAGATCCCATTCACAGCGGACCTTCTCGAAGCCGCGTAGGAGGAAGCAACCAGGCTTGATCGGGTTCGCAGGGACGGAAGGTTTTCGCCATGCACCGAGTAGATCACGGGGGCAGTGCGCTCCTCACCACCGTCAACCGTACTGAAGTCCATGACCGCACAGAAACTGCAACTGCAACGGAAACTGGGGCCGTCCTGATCCTAATTCTGAATCTGATTACTCAGACAGGCTCCTAGTCCGGAAGCTCCCCTATCGCCTCGTCCTCTCTGGGAACGAGGTACCGCTGGTACTCCTCGGTGAACGCAAGCGGCGTGCGTCCAGGCTCCGACTTCAATCGATCCACGAAGAGAACCCCGTCGAGATGATCGAGCTCATGCTGAAAGACAGTCGCGAGGAAATCCTCCGCTTCGATCGAGCGGGCACCGCCGTCGAGGCCGAGGTAGTCCACTCGAATCCTGCGCGGACGGAAAACAAGGCCCCGCAGCTCGGGCACCGAAAGGCAGCCCTCCCAGAACCCCTGCACCTCCGCATCCAGCACGGTCATCGTCGGGTTGATGAAGACCGACAGCGGCTGATCGCCCTGCCCGGGATACCGCGCTGAATCCGCAGCCACCTCAAGCACCGCCACCCGGACCGATTCGCGGATCTGGGGCGCAGCGAGCCCGATGCCCCCGTACTCGTGCATCGTGTCCACGAGATCGGCCACCAGACGCTCGAACTCAGGAGAGCCGATTTCCGCCGGTGTCAGATTCCGCGCCACCCGCCTCAGAACCGGGTGTCCCAGCCGCGCCACCTTCCGGATCGCCATTCACCCTTCTTCCTAACGCTTCTCGAGGTAGGTCCGCACTTCCCAGAGACACGGAAAGCATTTCTTGGACGTGGTCGTTCTCAGATACTCCACACCGGCCGAGCCGCCCGTGCCGCGGCGAAAGCCGATTACGCGCTCGACGACGCGCACGTGGTGCTCACGCCACAGGCCGAGATGCTCGTCGAGCTCCACGAGCGACTCCGACAGCAGGTAGAGGGGCAGGGTTCCGGTCGGATCCTGGTAGACCGGCTTGAGCGCGGCGATGATCGAGGCCTTCGCGGTCGCGTCACCAGCCGCCTCGAGCTCCGAGGCCCGGTCGGGAAGGGCGTAACCCAGGCCCTTCAGCATGCCGTAGAACGCCGACCGGAGGTCGGGCTCGGCCATGCGTCGTTTGAGACGCTCGATCATCTCGGGCCGGTTCTGGAAGTGCCCGAAGTAAGACTCGTCCTTCAGCCCGCAGACGAACTCGATCTCGCGGAACTGCACCGACTGGAAGCCGCTCGCGGGCATGAGCCGATCGCGAAACTCGAGGAACTCGGCGGGCGTCATGGTCTCGAGGAGGTGGATCTGCTGCACAAGGAGCTTCTGGATCGCCACGACGCGACTCACGAAGTGGTGCGCTCGCAGCACCTGCGCCTTTCGCATGTAATCGATGGAGCTCTCGAGCTCGTGGAGGATCAGCTTGAACCAGAGCTCGTAAGCCTGGTGAATCACGATGAAGAGAAGCTCGTCGTGATGGGGCGGCTCCGAAAGCCGCTTCTGAAGGCTGAGCAGCTCGGGAATCTTGAGATAATCCGCGTAGGTGAGATCCGTATTCCCGTAGACGCTGGGCTTTTCCGTCATGAGTCACCCCCGATCCATTTTCGCGCGAACCCCGGCACCGCGTCGGGGTCGGTGAAGATCCACTCGACCTGCGAGGTCCCCTTCGGCTTCCCGCGGCCCGCCCAGAAATCGCTCGCCTCGAACGCTTCGGCGACCGCCCGGGCCGAGTTGACCACCGTCCACCCGGGCAAGGCTTTCGAGAACGCCGCGTCGATCCACGGATAATGCGTGCATCCGAGGAGCGCGACGCCTGAGGGCTGCTCCTTCGCCAGCCAACCCACGTACTCGGCCAGAGTCTGGTGGAGAATGGGATGGTCGACCCAGCCTTCCTCGATCATGGGCACGAGAAGCGGGCAGGCCACCTCGAAGACCGGAGGAGCCGGGTGCCCCGTCGTAGCTGCACTCTCCAGAATCGCCCGCAGCGTCTTGCCATAAGCACCGCTCCGGACCGTCGCGCGGGTGGCCAGCACGGCGACAGGCGAAGGCCGACCGCCTCGGTTCGCGATCGCCCGCAGCACGGACTCGATGCCCGGCTCGACCACGCCGAATACGGGAATTCCGCGTACGGCCTCCGCAATGGCCTCCAGCGCGACGCTCGAGGCCGTATTGCAAGCGACCACGAGCGCTTCGATCCCGCGGGAGGCAAGCGTGCGAGCGCAATCGACCGAGAGGCGCCGCACCTGGGCGGCGCTCCTGGGACCGTAGGGAACGTGCGCCGTGTCGCCCAGGTAGACTAAATCCGCGCCCTTGAGGCGAATTTTAAGTTCCTCGAGAACCGTCAGTCCTCCCACCCCCGAGTCGAAAACCCCGATCTTCATTTCCCGCGACCTTACCCCGCGGCCCCGGAGGGTGTCGACGCGATTGACAGCTGTCCTTCTGTTGAAGGTTCACGCACCAAGAAAACACGGGAAACGCCCGCCCGCGGCTGGACCGCTCGTGGCCTGGGGTTTGCTCTTCTACCTCGTGAATCCCATGGGTATTCTATCGATTCCATCCCGGGCAGATCCCTCGGGGCGCAGGTGGCGTGCGCCACCGTTGCTATGGATCGCAATCACAGCCCTCGCCCTTTCGCATGAGGAAAGACCCGCGCGCGCCGACCCTCCGGTCGCCGTAACCGGCGTCACGGGATTTTTCGAAGGCGATCCACGGCTCCGCGAGAGGCTCGACCTAGCGATCGACCACCTTCTCGGGGATCTTCGCGCGAAACGGAGACGCTTCCTTCTTCGAATCGACACGGCTGTGGGAAATCCGGAACAGCTTGAGCCTGCCACGCAACTCGCGCTCAGGCGCCAGTCGCTCGTCGCTTATCAGGAGTTCCACCGAATGGTCGCTTCCCCGCCCGAGGGCGTAACCAGCACCTTCGGCGATGGGGCCCTCGGCCTTCAGATGAGCGGGGGCGATCTCGACACGACCCGCATTACGCTGCGGCCTTTCTTCCAGGGGCTCGACGATAGTCACCTCGCGGACATGGCGGCCGTCATGCTTTCCGACGCGCCGTTCTCGCTGAGCTGGGAGGACGTCCGCTCTCGTATCGCGGGCGACCTGTCGCCCATCGCCGCGGGCGGCGCGATCGCGATCCTGGCGGCGCATGACAAGATCCGCCTTCAGCTCGCTGGCCGGCTCGTGGACCCGGGCCGGGAACCCGGATTCTACATCGACGCAGCGACCTCGGTCGACCAAGTCGGGCTCTCGGGCAACCCCCAGGGCGCCTCGTCGGTCAATACGGGCTATCAGTTCAGAGAAGGCCGCACCTTCGGAGCGACGGTCGGTGCCGCGGACCTGAGGCCGAACTCCCCTCCCCGCCTCGAGACGGGCTTCGCGGGCACCTGGGACGGATATCGATACCGGCTCGTCTACTTCAATGATCCGGCTCCGGAGGTTGGCTCAAACAGCCAGGGCGGGAGCGGCTCGCTTGCCTGGGGTACCACGGCCGTGCGGGCGACGTTCGCGGGCGTGGAAGGAATCACAGGGCGCGGCCTCCTGAGCAGCATCGCACTCTCGGAATCCTGGAAGATAGGAGGAACCTCCGCCTTGGCCGGCACCCTCGGATTCCAGACGAACCCCTTTCCGACCACGCCGGGGACGGGCGAGTCCGTCTCGCTGGGGGCATCCTATCGCACTCTCTTCGGGACCGATTGGTCGCTCCAGGGCGGGGCAAGCGTCGGCGTGGGGATCTGCTCCGTCTGCCTGCCATTGGTCAATGGCTTCGCCACGATCGAATCTCTTCGGAGGAACGTCTTCGGCACGCTCAATGCGGCCGTCGATCCCGTGAACAGCAGGTCGACATTCAGCCTCTCGTTCGGGGGGACATTCGGAGGGGACCCCGAGGATGTGCTTCGGATGCGCGCGACCAACCTCATCGACCAGGTCGAGCGCGGAGTCCGCGAAGCCGAGCGTCTCGAGGAGGAGCTCCGTGCCGCCATCTCGAGTACGGCTCCCGATCGCCTGGGCCGGGTGACGACGCTCACTCTTGAGCTTTCCAAAGCGCGGAGCGACCTCCGGCAGGATCTGGTGACGCTCGCGAGAGTCCAGACCGAGCTCAGCAAACTGGGAATTACCGGAACCGCTCAGCTGAACCCACGAACGACCCATCAAGCCCGGCGCCAGGCGGAGCAGGCTCCCGGCTAGCGGACGAAGAGCCCGCGCGATAGAACTGGGCCCAAGCGAGGGCCCCGCATGACCGAGAACGCCCCCTTCTTCGTCGACAATGAAGTGATTATCCTAAGCCGCCAGGGAATCTGGCTCGCGGATGGAGTCGAGATCACCCACGAGCAGACCC
>CAYJTX010000180.1:0-7120 GCA_964372615.1 uncultured Bacteriovoracaceae bacterium
AGGGCATGCCCGCTGAGCAGATTTCAATCGGGGACTCAGCAAACTAGAGCTTCTCGGTTCCGGTCAAGAGGCGCACTGCTCCTGTGAGAGCAAGGCCCAGCAGTCTGCGCGCTGGCTGCGGCAATCGATCGGTCATCACTGCGAGCGAAGGGGCGAAGCGGTAGTACCACCGAATGAATCCTCGGCCGGGCGAGGATCGTGAAAGCCTCTCGTCGCGAAATCGGCGCAGCCTTGGCACTGTGTCTTCCTCACAGACGTCCGCGAGAGCGGTCGCTACGAAACAACTTGAGCCCGATAGAATCCGGTAGGCGTTCCTGAACTCGCTTCGATGCATGGATTTGTTGTGCGCGATGTATCTGCGCAACGTTTCTGCCGAGAGCGCCTCGTAGGACATCCCCTTGGAAAAGAGGATAAATTTCTCGAGGTAATGAAGAAACTCCTTCTGCTTCCCCTTGGACTGCGTGCGGTCGTAGAGCTTGGCCAGATCCCAGTAGACTCCGCTGATCAGGAGCAGCTCGGAGAGATCCTTCTTGGCATCGAAATGCCGAGGATTCAATCCCCCTTCCGCTACCCCTTTCCAATCCTCGAGGATTCGGATGTACGTGTGGAAGGAGCGGGCAGCTTCACCGATCCGGTGCAGCTGATAGCTTCTCACGCCGTTGCGGGCCAGATCGATCCGCTTGAGGAAATTCGAGCGGCGCTTCTCTTCCTGCGCGATGTCGATCGAAGCCTGGATCTTCTCGCGAAGATGGTAGCCGCGTTCCGCACTCTTTCCCATAGGCTTGCCGGCGGGTTTGCCAGGCGTCCCCGGTTTTGTCGGCCCTTTCGGCTGGTTCATCATGCTCAGCTTCCATGGTAACCTAGCCCAGGCTTTGCGGGTCTACGTCGATCACGAGTGGCCAGCGCCGACCCAGACAGCCTTCCTTGGCTCGTGCGATAGCGCGCTGCAATCCTTCGATTCCACGGGATTTCAAAAGGATGTCCCAGCGGTAAACCCCTCGGACTCGCTCGACAAAGGCCTCGCTCGGACCGAGAACGTCAATTTCCTCGCGGGTATCCGCCGCCCACCGCGCAACCTCCGTAGACCGGCCGCGAACCTCATCCCGGGTTTCACCCTCCACCCGGAGCCGACAGAGTCTGCCGAATGGGGGATATCCCAAAGCTTTGCGAACCGCGCGCTCGTTGTCGAGAAACAATTCCTCGCTGAGCTCGCCTCGGACCGCTCGTACGACGACGTGGTCAGGTTGATAGGTCTGGATGAGAACGGAACCTCGATTCTCGCCTCGTCCCGCTCGACCCGCGAACTGGGTCAGAGTCTGGTACCCTCGTTCCGCGGCCCGAAAGTCCGGCCAGCGGAAGAGCGCATCCGCCAAGACAACCACGACCAGTGTCACCCCCGGAAAGTCGTGCCCTTTCACGAGCATCTGCGTTCCCAGAAGGATATCGGCCCGTCCCGATCTGAAAACGTCGAGGATCTTTCCGAGTCGACCGGCGCTCGTCACCCGGTCCCGATCCAGTCGGAGCAGCCGCGCGCCGGGCAGGAGGGTCGAAAGCTCGTCCTCCAACCCTTCCGTTCCCGATCCCACCGCCTCCATTTCGGAGCCATGGCACTTGCCGCAGAAACCAGGCGCTGGAACCTGATACGCACAAACATGACACCTGAGCTCCGAGCGGCCCTTATGAACCGTCAGCGAGATCGAGCAGTGCGGGCAGGATTCCACCTCACCACAGGACAAGCACACGAGAAATGCTGCGAACCCTCTTCGGTTCAGGAAAACCATTGCCTGACTGCCCGCCTCGACCGTCTCGCGAAGTCGCCGGACCGTCTCCTCAGCCAACGGTGTCCGAATGCCCTCCACCCGCGGCGCCTCTCTCAGGTCCACCGTTTCGATGACAGGCATGCCTCCCGGTGCGATCCTGCGCTTCAGCAGGGCGGTCGCGTACTTTCCTTCCCGAGCACGCTCGCGAGTCTCGAGACTCGGCGTTGCCGACCCGAGAATTACCGTCGCTCCCACCGCTCTCGCCCGAATGATCGCAAGATCCCGGGCGTGATAGCGAGCCCTCTCCTCCTGCTTGAAGGTCGAATCGTGCTCCTCATCGACCACGATCAGGCCGACGTTCCTGAGAGGCGCGAACACGGCGGAGCGCGCACCGACGACGACGCGGATCGATCCCGAGAGGATCGCCGCGAACTGATCTCGCCTCTCTCCGTCGGGAAGCGCCGAATGCCAGGTACCTACGCGCGTTCCCAGGCCCGCTTCGACTCTCGACTGCAGCTGCGGCGTCAGGGCGATCTCCGGTACGAGCAGGAGCACGGTCTTGCCCTCAGCCAGCGTCCTGCGCGCCAACTCGAGATAGACCTCCGTCTTTCCGCTTCCGGTGACTCCATGAAGAAGCGTCACGGAAGAGGTTCCGGGAGCGCAGATCAAACGCTGGGTCTCAATCGCCGCGATCGCCTCTTTCTGGTCCGTGGTGAGCTCGAACAGGGCAGGAGCGGCGGACATTACCACCGCCTCACCACGGTCCCTCGGTTCCCGCCTCGCGGTCCGCAAGCCGAGCGCCGCCGCAGGAGCGGCACAGAGAAGCGCCTCTCCCAGTGGGATCCGGTAATATTCATGGGCCCACTTGCAGAGCGCCAATATCTCGGTCGGGAGAATGAAGGACTCGTCTCCCACCTCGACCACCTGTTTGAGCGCGCCCACTTCCAGTCCCGCCGGAAGCTCATGCAGCTTCCTTGGACTCTCGACGACATAGGCGTGCGTGGTCGACCGTCCGAAAGGGACTCGGACCCACCCTCCCACCCGGACTCTCGGTGCAAGCTCGCCCGGAAGGAGATACGTGAAGAGGCCATCGATCGGCCTCGGCACGGCAACGGACAAAATACTGGCCCCTCTTTCCATCAACGCAGGTACATGTAAGTGATTCGAATCAGCTCGCGAACCGCGCTATCCGCCGACTCACCCTCTTCCGTGTATCCGGAAACGAGGGGTCTCGAGAATTCCGAAGCATCGGAGATGACAAGCACCTCGCTCACTTCCTCATGGACCAGGACCTCGCCTCCTGCAGGCTTCGAATCGGGCCGAATCAGCTCGATGGTCCTGGGAAACGGAACCTCCCTGACAAATCGAAACTGACCGAATCGAGCCTCGATCGAATTTCCCTCAGTGTCTCGAGCAAGATAGCGACTGGGGAGAAACGTGTCCTTCTCGACCCAGAGCTGTGGCTGCAGGTCGTCGCCCCGCTCGGGGCCCTTGCCGGGCTTTCCGATCACCCAGGCCACCTGCGTCCGGTTCCACCGGCCCATGAACTGGGACTCGAGTCGACGTTTTCCCTCCTCGTCCTCGACCGAAACAAGATCCTCCTCGGTCACGACAGGCACCGCAGCTTCTTTCAGTACCCTTGCGAGCGACTCCGGGCTCGAGTCAACCAGAAGCGCCAGCGCTACTCGGCCGAATCCGAGCTCACTGTCCAATTTTCTCTCAACCGCATAGATCTCCTTCCCGGCTTCGTCGAAGGCCCGGCTGCGCAGGATCCTCGATTTTGCATCAAAATAGCCAACCTGTCTGAAGCGGGGCCCCGACGGTTTGCTTCCATCCCAACCGCTGACGACACTTCTCCACCGGAAGCCCTTGGCGGCCGCGCGCTTCGAGGCGACTGCCTTTACAAGATGGAAAGAAGGAGGAATGTAGGCATGCGCGGCCGCCGAACACGCCACGGAAGTCAGGACAACAATCCAGAGCACGATGACTCTCCTCACCTCTCCACCCCCTTACGTACGAGCCTTTGGCTCCACTGGAGGCTCTTTCGCGTAGCGAGCCAGGAGGTCCTTCACACCCTGAGCAAGCTCGGGTCGCTTCAGCGCGAAGGCGATCGTCGCCTCAATATACCCGAGCCTGTCACCGGCGTCGTAGCGCCTGCCCTCATATTGGTAGGCCAGGAGCCGCTCCCGTCTGGCAAGCAGCGCAAGCGCATCCGTCAGCTGAATCTCGCCTCCCTTTCCGGCCGGAGTCTCCCTGAGACACTCGAAAATTACCGGGGAAAGAACATAGCGGCCAGGAATCGCCAGGCGTGACGGCGCTGCTGACGGCGCTGGCTTCTCCGCCAGACGATCGACGTGCATCAGGCCTCTTCCGATCATTCGGCCGCCCACGATCCCGTATTTCGCAGTCTCCGCCTCCGGTACTTCCATGACTCCGACCACCGAAGCACGCTCTTTCTCGTAAACCTCGATCAGCTGCTTCGTGCAGGGAACCCTGGAGTCGATCAGGTCGTCCCCCAGAAGGACCGCGAAAGGCTCGTCACCGACAACCGGCTCGGCGCAAAGTACCGCGTGCCCGAGCCCAAGCGGCTCCTTCTGCCGGACCGCTACGAGATTACACAGTCGGCCGATCGCACGCGAAGCCTCCGCGAGGTTTGCCTTGGCTCTCTGGTCGAGGTGGGCTTCCAACTCCGGGTTGAGATCAAAGTGCTCCTCGATCGCGCCCTTCCCGCGGGCGGTGACAAGCACAATCGTTTCGATCCCGGAGCGTACCGCCTCTTCGACGATGTACTGGATCATGGGAACGTCGATGATCGGTATCAGCTCTTTCGGGATGGAACGGGTCGCGGGAAAGAACCGCGTGCCCAACCCGGCAGAAGGGATAACGGCCTTCCGAATCTGCTTGTTTCCGACTTTGGCGCTCATGCGTCTCCTGGACCCCCGCGCAGGCGATCCCCTAGGACGCGATCAGCCCCGGCCGATGAACCGCTGCTGCTCGGACTCTAACTCTGCCTTGCAGTCGATGCAAAGGGTCGTGGCGGGATTGGCCTTCATCCTTGCCTCGGCAATGTCCTCGCCGCAGCGCTCGCACTCGCCAAAACTCCCGGATTCGATTCGGCGCAGCGCCTCGTCAATCTGTAATAGAAAACCACGTTCGCGATTCTTGATCTGAACCGCCATCGCGCGGTCGGTGTCCGCGCTAGCCTGGTCGATGGAGTCCGCGTAACTCTCATCATCGTTGATGAGATCCGCGGTCGCGGTCGCCAGGTCACGCACGAGCGAGTCTCTCCTGGATAAGAGTTGCCGCTGAATGCTTTCAAGCTTTTCCTTGCGCAATGCCATAAGAGGCGACACAGTTAGCAAATCCCAAGGCCATGGAAAAGCGCGTTGTAACGCCAGGCAGGAACTTTCGGATCTGGCTTTATGCCGTTGTTATAATTGCGCTTTATCGTCCAAATGCCCTGGCTTCGGATTGGCATTCCCCCCGTACAGCAGCACTGGGCGGGGCCGGCCGAGCGGGGCCGCTTCTCAATGACGCAATCTATCTGAACCCGTCTTTCGCGTCCTTTCTTCCGACCTACGCGGTCGGTGGGAACTACCTGACCTTTCGTTCGTCGCCTGAGCACCATGGGAGAGCGCTCAGTGTTTCGATTCAGGACGGACGCTCGGAAATCTTTCAGGCCGGAGCCGGTTACTCAAACCTTCCGGATGGGGTCTATCTTCACCTGGGCGCCTCCAAGAGCTTCGTCAAGCGGCATGGATTCGCGCTCGGCGGCAAGTTCGTCCTGAACAACCAGACCCACGCGGCGGCCAAGGATGCGACCCTCTCGTTCACCAGCATCTGGAACAACTGGTTTCAGTCCGCGTTCGTCATCGACAATATCGTTCAGTCACTCGAGGGTCAGGCGCACGGGCTCTACCGCGAGTACACCATCGGAACGAAGTTCAACCTTCAGGGAATTGTTCTGGTCTACTTCGACCCCCACTACGCGCCGGATGTGCCGCCTGGCAACAACCGGTATGGCCACGAGCTCGGCCTGGAGTTTGTCGTCATGCAGGATCTATTTCTCAGACTCGGCAACTTCAGAGACTCAAGGGTGCCCTACGATGCAGTCCGGGGACGAGGCTATGGGTTCGGTATTGGCTGGGTCGCTCCCCGCCTCTCGCTCGACTACGGGATTCATAGGATGCTGGAGCCCTATGCCTCGACTTCGCATAACTTCGGGGTGACCGTCTACTTCTGACCGGCCGATCCGAAGTAGACCTTGGGTGAGCCGGTCGTAGGACTGCTCCCCGTGATGAGCCCGGCCCCAGGATAGAGGCCGGAAACACTCTCCTGCGCCAGCACCTCGGCGATCGGCCCATCTTTCCACCGGGTCCCTGAGCGCAGGAGGACACCACGCCCTGCCCATTCCGTGGCCAGGTTCCAGTCGTGTGCGACAACGACGATGGACCTACCCTCGCGCGCGAGCCGCCTGAGCAATGACCCGCAGCGAGCCTGGTGATGAAGATCCATGCGTGACAATGCTTCGTCGAGAAGCAGTACCTTCGAACCTTGCGCGAGTGCACGCGCCAGGCCTACGAGCTGCCGCTCCCCCCCGCTCAAAGTGTGGAGCAACCGCCGGCGGAACCCAGAACACTGGCACTCCTCAAGGGCCCACTGAACCTCATCGCGGTCCCGCGCGACCGGAGTCGTGATCAGACCTCCACCGTGACAAATACTCCCCATCATGACCGCCTGCTCGACAGTCACTGGAAATTCGGCGGAGAGATCCGCACCCACGTAGGCGACCTGCCTCGCCCGGGAGCTGCTCGCAAGGGATCCAATGCGCTCACCTCGGTACTGCACGATTCCCTGCAAGCCACGCGTACCGGGTGGAATAACGCCTGCGAGTACCTTCATCAACGTCGTCTTGCCCGCCCCATTCGGTCCCAAAAGAGCGATCACCTCTCCCGCGCCGATCTCAAGGGAGATCTCGCGAAGTATCACCCGCCCGCCCACGCGGTACTCGAGTCCATAGGCTCCTACGAGAGGCGCTGAGGTCATGCCGAATCGCCTCTCCGAAGCAATATCATCGCGAACGCAGGAGCTCCGAGGATCGCGGTGACCACGCCTACCGGCAGGTCGTAAGGAGCCGCGACCGTCCGCGCCACGGCGTCAGCGACGGTCACTACGCAAGCCCCCAGCAGGGCCGCCACTGGCAGAAGAGCATAGTGCGGAGCTCCCACCCATCGCCGGGCGAGGTGCGGAACCACCAGACCCACGAATCCGATCATCCCGGACGCGCTGACGCAAAGCCCGACGAGGATCGAGACAGCCAGGACCAGAAATCTCCGAGCCTGATCGACCGGCACTCCGAT
>CAYJTX010000181.1:0-5894 GCA_964372615.1 uncultured Bacteriovoracaceae bacterium
CGTTTCTCTATGGATCCAGAGCCGATGGCCGAGCGAGCGACACGAGCGACTTCGATGTTGCCGTGGCGTTCGATCTGCCGCTCTGTCCGGAAGCGCGCGTCGAGCTCTCCGACCGCCTCGGGTCAGCCTTGCATCGTGAGGTCGACCTGGTTGACCTTCACACCGCGCGCGGTTTCATTGCCCAGGAGGCGATCGGGCGAGGTAGACTCCTGGTCAAACGGGATGCTCAGCTGCTCTCTCGTCTCGTTAAGAGGATGTGGTTCGACCAAGCTGATTTCGGACCGATCCGAGATCGTGCGCTCGAGGGGCGCCGAAAACGAGTGTTCGGGAATGGCTGATGCCGTTCGCTTCGAAGTCCTGGCCCCCAAGCTCGACTCCCTCGCCAGGTGCATCGATCGAGTCCAGAGCAAGCTGCCGTTCGCGGAAGAGCGCCTGCGCTCCGACGCCGATCTTCAGGACGTCATCAGCGTCAACCTGGAGCGCGCCGTTCAGCTCTGTGTTGATGTCGCGGCGGTAGTGATTTCCCATTCGCAGGCACCCGTGCCAACCACCATGGCGGAGTGCTTTGACGCGCTCAGTGCCCTTGGCTGGATCGACGCCGGGACAGCTCTTCGGATGCGCAAGGCCGTGGGGTTTCGCAACATCGCTGTGCACGAATACGAAAGAGTGGACTGGGCCATCGTCCATCGGATCGCGACCGTTCACCTCGACGACTTCAGGAAGTTCGCGGCGCAGGTGGTGGCCAAAGCCAAGACGTGATCGTCACTGGGCCCGCGAGCTCAGCAGGGCGTCGATGTGCTGGATGAGCTCCTCGGCGGCGGCGCGGGCGTCCGGGAGGTTTCGGGATTTCGGGATCTCGTCCGCTGGAATCGCCGCCGCCGCGCGGTCGGCAAGCTCCTTGAGTCCGGCGAAGCCGAAGGTTTCTCCGCCGCTCGCGACGTGCCGGCAGGCATCCCGGAGCGTCGCCCAGTCGCGGTCCACCGCGCTCCTGCGCAGCGCCTTCACCCGATCCACCAGCCGGTCGAGAAAACGCCTCTTGAGGCGCTCCTGAATATCGGAAGGGCGGATCACCGAGGGAGCCATGCGCGCGCTAGCCCTTTCCCTTCTTTTCCGCTCCCGCTGGAGCTGTCGGCATCGGGAGAGGCGGGGGAGGCGGCGGATGCCCCCACTTCGGGGCGGTGCAGTTGCCCAGTCCGAACGTCAATCGCTTCACGTAAGTTCCGTCGACGTTCATGACGTAGATGTTCTGCTGGCCGGTGCGATTCGAGCTCAGCACGACGAAGTTGCCGTCGGGGCTGAAGTGGGGATCCTCGTTGTTTCCCTGGTCCTTCGTGAGGCGCTCGATGTTGGTTCCGTCCGGATTCATGATGAACACGTCGAAGCGGTGGTCGATCCAGCCGGCGAAGGCGATCTTGTTGTTCTGGGGCGACCAGGTCGGCGTGGCGTTGTACCGGCCCGCGAATGTGAGGCGGTTCACGCTTCCTCCGTCGACTCCCATGTCGAAAACCATCGGCATTCCGGTTCTCGAGGAGACGAAGGCCATTCGCTTACCGTCGGAGGACCAGGCCGGGTCGACGTCGAAGCCGAACGACTTGGTGAGCCGCGTGACGGTATTCGCGTTCGGATCGAAGAGGAAGATCTCGGGGTTTCCGAGAAAGCTCATGGTAAGCGCGATTTTCCGGCCGTCGGGGGAATAGGCGGCGCCGCTGTTGATTCCCTTGCGGTTCGAAAGCATCCGGATCGTGTTCTGCACGAAGTTGAATTCGTAGAGGTCGATGTTCTTCACGTTGTCGCCGCGTTTTGTGTAGAGCGAGTACGCGATGCGCGAGCCGTCGGGGCTCCAGGCCGGGGCGATCGCGAGCGACCGATGAAACGTGATCTGCTTCACGTTGCTACCGTCGAAGTCCATGACGTAGATTTCTTTTCGAGTCGTGCGATCGCAGCTCATCGCGATCTTCGTCAGGAAGATCCCGGGCAGCCCGGTCAGCGTCTTCACCACGTCGTTGGCGAAGGTGTGGGCCAAGGTCCGCGTCTCCGAGGCTACGGCCAGGTAGCGCTTCGCGAGAATCTGGCGCATCCCGTAGACGTCGTAGAGGTACGCCTCCAGCGTGAGCGTGTTTCCCTCCTGGCTCAGCGCCGCCTTGAGCAGGAACTCGACTCCGATCGCGCTCCAGTCGGAGAGCTTGAATTTGTCGGGGGTGAGGCCGGCCCTTTTCGTGTCCTCGACGAAGGCGGAGGACTCCATGAATTTGAAGAGGTCCATGAACAGGAGGTCGGATACGACTGTCTCCTGGATGGCCTTGGCTGCCGCGCTCACGTCGCCCGATCGAACCAGGACGTCCGGGAGCGCGAGCACGCTCTTCTTCGTGCGAGCCTGTCCCACCGAGATGTACGCCTTTTCCTGGGCAAGGGCCGGGGCAAGGGCGGCAGCCGATGTCAGAATGCTGACAGCCGACGCCAGGAGGGCCGCCCGGGCGGAAGTCATTCGAACAGGCGCCATAAGACGATCATAGGGGAAAGCCCACCACAATTCCATCGGTGAAGACCGCGTCGGCCACCTCGGAGGTCGGCGCTACGAACGGCTCTGAGTCGGTGATCGTACGCTTCACAGCTTCGTCGAACTGGGTGTTCCCGGAGAACTCGAGAAAACGATAGGTGTGGAGGTGTCCGGTCCGGTTGATGAAAATCTGCACCCGAGCTGACAGCTTCTGCCTGGAAAGCCAGACGGGAAGGGCCCAGTTTTCCTGAAGTCGGTCGCGCACGTGATCGTAATAGCTGGGTTCGGTCGACTCCTTCGCGTCACCCGAAAGGCTCGTTCCCCTCGAGAGCTGGTTGCCTTTGACCGGCTGCGCACGGGCGGCGGCATCGTCGGGAGTCTGGACCTTGAGCAGGGCCTTGATCCGCGCGAGCGAGCTCTTGAGCTTTTTCTGTCGGGCGATGTCGTCGCCCGCCTGCTCGCGCTTCATGACCAGCTCGTCGGGGTCGGGTTTGTCGGCGTCGCTCTTCGGCAGCTCGACCTTCTTGATCTCGTTCGCCTGGTCGGCGGCAGCCCGGAGCGCGTCGGCGAGCTTCGGGTCCAGCTGCGCGTTGAGCTTCCACTTGTCCTTCTTGAGAACGTCAGGAAGCCCGACAAGGTCGACCCTCAAGGTGGGGGGTATCGTCACTGCCGTGCCCGGAAACACGAGGTGCTTGAGGAGGATCGCCAGCGCGACTCCGACGTGCAGGCCAGCCGACCAGCGCAGCCCGACCTTGATGTCGTGCTGGGACTCCTCCCGGGGCCTTCGGGGAGGCCGGGAGACGGGTTCAAACGTCGTTTCGGCGGCGGGGCTCATCTGAGGGTCCCTACAGTCGTTTGCCGCGTTAGGCCCGAACGGTGACCAATCCCACCCGATTGAAGCGCGCCCCCTTCCCCACGGCCATCACCTGGGCGACGAAGCCATAGGGGACTCCCTCGTCGCCTTGGATGAAAACCTCGACGCCGGGCTTGGCGGCGGCTACGGCCTCGAGCCTCGGTCTCAGAGTGCCCTGGGGGATCTCGGTCCCGTTGATCGTGATCTTCCTCCCCTTGGAGATCACGAGCACGAGCTGGTCGGGGGCTTCGTTCATGGATTGGCCGCTCGCCTTCGGCAGGTCCACCTGGATTCCCTGCTGCATGAGGGGAGCGGAAATCATGAAGATGATGAGCAGGACCAGCATCACGTCGACCAGTGGCGTGACGTTGATTTCGGCGAGGGTGGTGGGGGTCGAGTCGCGCGAAGCTGAGGGTCTCACCGACGTCGCCATCGACGCGTCATCCGCCCTTGAGGGAGCTTCGCTGGACGATATTGAGGAAGTCCTGCGTGAAGCAGTCCATGTCGATCGCGAGTCTCCGGATCGCTCCGGCGAAGTGATTGTAGGCGATGACCGCCGGGACGGCGGCCGCGATACCGAAGGCCGTAGTGACGAGGGCCTCGGAGATGCCAGGCGCGACCACCGCGAGATTCGCCGCCCCGGTCGCGCCGATGTTCTGGAAGGAGTTCATGATTCCCCAGACCGTCCCGAAGAGGCCCACGAAGGGCGCGGCGCTCGCCGTAGTCGCGAGGACTCCCACGTGCCGCTCGAGCACGGCCACCTCTGCGACCGCCGTCCTTCCGAGGGCGCGCCCGATGTTGTCGACCGCATCGGACTCGAGGGCCTTGCCCTCGGAGCCGAGCTTCCGCAATTCCTTCACACCTGAGCGGAAGACCGCCGCCACCGGGGAACGGGGAAATTTGTCGCTCTTGACGAAGACCTCTTCGATGTTCTTTCCGTGCCAGAAGAGGTTGAGGAATTTCGCGTTTTCCGAGCTGGCTCGACGCAGCGCCCGCCATTTACCGAAGATGATCGTCCAACAGAGGAAGGACGCCACGAGGAGGGCGGCGAGCACGAGCTTCGCCATCGGACCGGACTGCGCGACGAGATCGAGGAATCCGGTCTGCACTAGGTGGGCTCCGTTCGTCATAGATGCGAGCCTCCAGCTCGATGAAAAGATTATAGAAGGGGCTTGTTTCCGCGTCCAGCACGGTGGCCCCGGGGCGCCCGTGCCAGAAGCCGGCGATGCTTGAAGACGCCCAGGGCCAGGTCGGCGCAGAGGAGCAGCTGGAGGGCGATGCTGGAGAGGGGCCCGGCCGCGCCCCCGGTCAGCAGGCGCGTGGTGGACTGCTCGGCGAGCACCGCTTCGGCTGGTTTCAGAATGATGATTCCCTGAAGCTCACGGCCGAAGATCGGCAAGCCCAGCATGGGATGGAAAACTATGAGAAGGCCGGCCCAGGTGCCCGCTCCGCGCGCGAAGTCGCCGTCCACCACCGTCCGAAGCGAGACCACGAGCGAAACAAGGAAAAGCGTGATTCCATGCGACCAGCCGATGTCAAACTGAGTCGCCTTCACCGCGCAGTAGAGCAGGGCCACGGCGGTGGCGGCGGTGGCGTCCGGCATAGACCTCCTCAGGTGATTGAAGATCTTGTGCCTGAAGACGTACTCCTCGCAGTAAATCATGACGCCGACGGCCAGTGTGCGAAGGGCCAGGCCGAGCAGGGCGACCGGTGCCTCTTCGAAGGGCAGGGCCGCGCCCAGGTACTGGGTCAGGCCGCTCAGCAGAAAAGCCGAAGTCACCCCGACTCCGAGCGCCGCTCCGAACGCAAAGCCTGGGGCGAATCTTCGCTCGAAACGATGGGGAGTGAAGATCTCGTCGAGCGTGGACGAGGTGAGCGGGTTCAGTGCCACGAGCAGGACCACGTACGCGAGCGAACTCAGCCCCACGATCGTGATCTCGTTCGCGGTGATGATGTCGCCGATCTCCTCGAAGCGGGACTGGGACTGTCGTTGGAAAAAGGTGACGAGAGTCAGCGCGAGCAGGCGTATCGCCGCGCACCAGAGCGTATATGAAAGCGCGTGGGCCAGCGCGTGACCAACCCCCGATTTCTCGAAACGGGACATGGTCGGATCATACCGAAGGCGCCTCCGAAGCGGTATCGGACTGCGTCAGTGCATTGACGGAGAGGTCGCCGGTTTGCGGCCTCTGAGAGCCGAGTGCTATCGTTGTGGCAGGGAGAGGCGCCCCCTGGCGCCGCAGTCAACAATGGTCAAGATGACCGCCGTGTCCAAGTGGTACGACGGCTCGAATCGAGTGCTGGACTCTGTCACTCTCGAGCTGAAAAAGGGCGAGTTCCTCTATGTCGTCGGGGGCAGCGGGGCCGGCAAGTCCTCGCTCCTCCGACTGCTGGCCACCGAAGAGGAGCCATCCTCCGGCTCGCTTTCATTGTTCGGCTACGAGCTGTCGCGGGCGTCGCAGTCGGTTCTTCGCGCGATTCGACAGTGCCTGGGGTACGTCCCGCAGTCCGTGAGGCTGCTGCCGGACCTGTCGGTTCAGGATAACG
>CAYJTX010000181.1:5904-7093 GCA_964372615.1 uncultured Bacteriovoracaceae bacterium
GCGCTCGGGCTGTCTCTTTCCGGGAAGCGAGTGGCAGGGACGGAGGCCAGGGCGAGGATCGGCGAGCTGCTCGAGCGACTGGGCCTTTCCGCGAAGGCGAGCGCGCCCGCGGCGTCCCTCTCGGGAGGCGAAGCGCAGCGGGTCGCCATCGCGCGCGCGCTGGCCCGCAAGCCGGAGCTCGTGATCGCGGACGAGCCGACCGGCGCGCAGGACCGCGATAGCAGCTGGACCCTGATGGACCTCCTGGTGCGGGCGAACGCAGGTGGGGCCACCGTCGTGGTCGCCACCCATGATCGGGAGATCGTCCGGCGGGTTCGCCGGCGGAGCGCAATGATTCGCGCGGGCAAGCTCGCGTTCGAGGAGACGATGTGCCGGTACTGAGAATCGCCCTGCGCCCCTGGAGAGCTGCGCTCGCGGGACAGGTGGTCGCGGCGTGCGCGACCGGGTTCCTGCTGTTCGCAGGCGCGGCCGCCGGCTGGGTCGAGAGGGGGCTGAGGCCCGTCCTTCAGCGGATGCGCGCCGAGACCGTTCTGACGGCTTACCTGGACCCATCCGTCGAGGCGGGCAGGGAGGCGGTCGTGGCCGACTCCATCGTCCTGGCCGTGGGCGCGCGGCCCGAGCAGGCGCGCGCCGTGGGGTCGAAGGAGGTCGTCGCCGAGATCGGCGAGCGTTATCCGCTTCTGGCCCGGGAGATCGAGGAGCTGGGCGGGGAAGTCGAGACCCTTGTACCCAGGTACGTAACGGTGGCAGGACAGCTTCCTGCCTCGGCTGAGGAGAAGGCGAGAAACGTTCGCGGCGTGGAGTCGGTCGAGATTTCGAAGGACCGAAACCGGCACGTGCTCGGCGCGCTGACAGGGGTCCGCTGGCTGGCCAGGTTCTTCGTCCTGGGACTTCTGCTCGCATGCTTCGCGGGCCTGACCCATCTCGCGAGAATGAACGGGTACCTCCAGCGGGATGCGGTGACGCTGATGAAGCTGCTCGGGGCGGGACCCGCCGAGCTGCGAGCGCCCGGAATCCTCAGCGGAGCGCTGGCGGGTGGAGCCGGAGGCGCGATCGCCGCCGGGCTCTGGCTCATGATTCTACCGGCGCTGGCCGGGCGTCTCGGGACGCTCTCGGCGGCACTCCGCGAGCTGCCGTCGCCCTCGCCGTCGACTGCGCTCGCGCTCCTGGCGGCCGGTGTCGTGGCGGG
>CAYJTX010000182.1:0-7072 GCA_964372615.1 uncultured Bacteriovoracaceae bacterium
GCGCGCCTCGAAATCGGGCTTCCATCGCGGCGACGAAGCCGCGCGCCTCTTCGACACCCAGACTGCGTCGACGCTCGATCCACTGTCGGCGCAGGTCGTTCAGCTGGGCTGGCACGGGGGGGAGGTCTCCGGCTCGGACTCAAGCGCGCGGATTTCGCGCGTGGTCTCGATGACTTCCCCCAGAATTTCCCGCATCCGGCTCCGAAGCTCCGTATGCTCCCGCGCAAGCTCGAGAAGGGCCAAAAGAGCCGTGTGGTGCGGAGCCGCCGCTGACTTGCCAGGCCGCTCCGCCTCGCGCAGCTTTCGTGCTGCCAGGCGCACGGCCGCACGCGCGGTTTCCGTGTCGCCCGACGCCTTAAGGATAATGCGCTGCCCCATCCACCGCAGCTCGATCGCGGGTTCCTTCATCGGGAGTACCAAGCCTCCCCAAGAGTCTTCAGCTCTCGAAGACAGAGCCAGAGAAACACCCCGAGCGTCGCCCAAAGGAGGAGTTGAACCCAGGCCGGACGCCTCTTCGCTTCCAAAGTACTCATGCGAAAGCCTCTACAACGAGGGCGATCCCTTGGCCACCCCCGATACAGGCCGAAACCAGGGCCCTTTTCGCGCGTCGGCGGCGGAGCTCATAGAGCGCATGCAGCGTGATACGCGCGCCGCTCGCGGCGAACGGGTGGCCGATCGCGATTGCGCCCCCATTGACGTTGAGCTTCTCCCGGGGAATTCCGAGCTCGCGCTCGACGGCGATCGTCTGCGGAGCGAACGCCTCATTCACCTCGACAAGATCCACGTCGGCGAGCGAGAGCGCCGCTCTCTTCAGTGCGATCCGCGCCGCGGGCACCGGCCCGATGCCCATGATCTTCGGGTCGCAGCCGGCGACCCCGTAACTGACGAGGCGCCCCAGCGGCTTGAAGCCGCCGCGCGAGGCGGCCCTTTCCGTGCACACGACCAGCGCGGCCGCTCCGTCGACGATACCGCTCGCGTTGCCCGCGGTCACCATTCCGCCCTTCTTGAAGATCGGCTTGAGCTTGGCCAGGCCTTCCATCGTCGCATCGGGTTTTGGATGCTCGTCCTGGTCGAGGACTCGGGTCTGACCCCGGCGGTCCACGACACCGAAGGAGACGATCTCCTCGGAAAACCGACCGGCCACACGCGCTTCGGCGCAAAGCCTTTGGCTCCGCAGCGCGAACTCGTCGGACTGTTCGCGCGTCACCCCGTAGCGATCCCCGAGATTCTCCGCCGTCAAGGCCATCGGGAGCTGGGCGTAGGGATCGAAGAGTCCCTCGAGGAGCACGTCCGTCAGCGGCTGATGTCCGAGTCGCATCCCCCAGCGCGCGCCCCTTGCGACGTAGGGAGCGAGACTCAGGTTCTCGACCCCGCCCACGAGCGCGATCTCGGTGTCTCCGACCGCCATCTGCAGCTGCGCCTCGACGATCGCCTGAAAGCCGGTGCCGCAGAGCCGGTTGAGGCCGAGCGCAGGAACTTCTTCCGGAACGCCCGTCTTCAGACCGATGTGCCGGGGAAGGTAGATCGCATCCCCGGTCGCCTGGAGCACGTTTCCGAAGATGACGTGATCCACCTGCTCGGGCCGGACCCCGGCCTGCTCGAGAGCCGCGCGCGCCGCGGTCGCTCCCAGCTCCGTCGGGCTCACCTCCCGAAGACTTCCGCCGTTCGCACCAAAGGGTGTTCGCTTTCCGGATAGGAAGAAAAGGGATGGATCCATCCTAGACCCTTTCCAAGATGCGCGCGAAAAGGTCGGCGGGAGGAGATTCAGGATTCTGTCGATACGCCTCGCGTGCGAGCCGCTCGAGCTCCCGCGCTTCGTTCAGGAGGCCCAGGCGATCCAGGAACCAGGCAAGGGAAAAGACAGCCCCCATTGTTCCGGACGCCTGGCAGATCGGGCCACTCAGCTCCGAGTAGGCCACCCAGCCCTGCGCGCCCAAGATACGCGCCAGCGGCAAGGCGGCCCTACCCAACGACACCACGATGAAATCGCCCTCGGCCGAACCCTGCAGTCGGGCCACGACGTCCTCGAGAGAAACGGCGGCAACTGTCTCAGGTCCACCCATCCGGGCCGCGACACCCAAGGCGAAATCCTCGGTCTCGCCCCAGCCCGCGTAAGCCCACAACGGAGTCGGGAATCCGCGTTCCCGCGCCACCGCAAGCGCCGAGCGCGCGGCGGCCTCGACCCCTGCCTTGGTCAGCGTGGTCGTTTCGACCCAGGCCTCGGCGACTCCGCCGCGGGCTGTCCTCATCCGAGTCGAGTCCTCGAATGGCCAGATAATGAGGCCCCCGGCACCGCGCTTGAGCTGGCAGGGAGCCAGGACGACGACCGTGCCGCCCATTCCCCTGAGCCAGCTCTGGGCCATAACACCGGCACCTAGCAGAAAACCGCTGAACTCCGACCGATCGACGGGCGGAGACTCCAGAGTGACGGTCTCGAGGGAAATCGCCTTTCGTCCAACCAGCGCGTCAAGCAGCCGGATCATCTGCCCGAGCGACTGCGCGGCGGCTCCCGTCGCGGAGCCGGCCTGCGGTCCCGGAAAGACCCCGACTCGACGAACCTGGAAGCCGTTGGCGCTCATCGGCCCATCCTCCGTCCGAGCAGACTCAGAATCGCTCCCCACCGCCAGAAAAATGTCGCCAACACACATCTGGAGGTACCACGGGGCCGGATTGCATGCAGTGCGGAAAACGGAGAAACTGGGAGTGGGAGGGCGATGGAATGCCGTCCGATATCAAGGGCGCCTCGGCCGAGGAGCTGCGCCTGAAGAACTACCGGCTGCAGCTCCAGAACCGGCACGAGCTGGAGCTTCGCGACATTCGGGACCGTCAGGAAGACGAGGTCCTGCGCCTGCACGACAATTTCAATCACCAGACGGAGACTCTCCGCGGGGCCTACGACGTGCAGATCTCCGCGGAGGCGGAGCAGCTCGAGGATCGCCTGCAGCAGCTGCGGATCTCCCAGGCCGAACGCGTCTCCACCGAGAAAAAGGTAGGTGACGAGGAAGTCGCCAAGCTGAAGGCGGCCAGTAGCCAGCAGATCCACGAACTACGCAAGAACGGCGAAGCGCAGCTCACCGCGCTCAGGAAACAGTATCAGGACGCCGCAGACGCCTTGCACAAGAAGGTCAGGAAGTCCGCCAAGAGGGATCAGGAGGTCCCGAACACATGAACAAACCACAAGCGGGATCAGCCACTCAGAAGAAACAGGAAGAACCCGTCAAGGTCGACGGCTTCGCCCAGGTGCTTGAGATGCTTCGCATCGCCGATCCGGAATTCCGTGAGTCGCTGCTCAGGCGACTCGCCGCGAAGGACCGGGAGCTCGCGCGCTCGCTGCGCTCCGATCTCGGGCTCTAGCTGACGAGCACGATCTTGCCCGCGACCGCGCCGCGCTCGATCATGCGATGCGCCTCGACCGCGTCCTCAAGCTGCAGCTGCGCGCCCACGACCGGCTTGATCTTTTTCTCTCCCAGGAGCTGAAGGACCCGCACGAGGTCCTCATGGATGGTCGTCGGATTCGAGGTCTTCGAGGCGCCGATCCCGTAGAAGCGCGTCTTCACGCCAGGGCGAAGCATGTACCAAAGAAGCCAGGCAGCCGTCGGGGCGAGCTGCCGCCTGCCGCCCGTCACCGCGGCTGAAATTCCATAGGCGACCAGCCAGCCGCCGCGCTTCAGCGCCCGAAACGAACGATGCAGGTGCATGCCTCCGATCGGGTCAAAAACCGCGTCGACGCCCGCGCCACCCGTCAGCTCGCGCACCCGCACGACGAAGTCGACGCTTCGATAGTCGATAGGAGTCGCGCCCAGCTGCCGTACCAGCCCATGCTTTCCGGTGGACGCCGTCCCGTAACGCTCAAGGCCAGCGAGACCCCCGAGCTGGAGCAGAGCCGTGCCGACACCCCCGCCCGCCCCGTGAACAAGCAGGCGCTGGCCGCGCTGCAGCTCGCACACCCTGTGGATCATCTGCCAGGCAGTCACGTAGTTGAGTACGCAGCAGAGCGCGTCGACGAAGTCCACTCCGTCGGGAATCCTGGCAAGCCACTCGGCCGGCACGCAGGCATGCTCGGCGTTGCCGCCATTGAGCACGAACGCGGCGACGCGATCTCCCTGCTTGAAACCCTGCACTCCCGGTCCGACCTTTTCGATGACGCCAGCCAGGTCGTAGCCTGGGGTGAACTTGCCGGTCGAGGGCTTCGGCCCCCCCGCGAGGCCGACCCGCTTGAGAACGTCTCCGAACGCGACGCCCGAAGCGCGCACCCGCACCCGCGCCTCGCCGGGACCCGGCTCGGGCACTTCGCCTTCCACTATCTTCAATACGTCGGGCCCGCCGTGAGCCGAAATAATCACCCTTCGCGTGGTCATGCGGACATCTCCAGTATGCCGTAGCGCAATCCCCGCGTACTCACGCGCACGTCCGGAAAGGAAAGAAGCTCCAGAGCGCGCCAGAGAATCAGGGCGCCCGCAAGCAGTACGTCGGCTCTCCCCGGATCCACGCCTGGCAGCGCGAGGCGCTCCTTCACGGTGCGCCACTTGAGCTCTTCCACGAGGCGATGAACGTCTCCGCGAGTCAGCGTCATCTGATCAATCTTCTGCGCGTCGAACTGCACGAGCCCGGCATGCCAGGCGGCAAGCGTCGTGCAGGTACCGGCCACGCCGACGAGCTGGCAGTCGGCCGGGAGCACCTCGCGCCACGCTCCCGCGAGCGGCCCCAGCGCCGAGTCGATCGCGTCCTGACACGTCCAGAACTCGTCGTCCTTGACCGGATCCGATTTCAGAAACCGCTCCGTGAACCGTACGGATCCCACGTCCACGCTCTGCCCCGAGCGCTCGGCCATCAGCTCGGTGCTCCCGCCGCCGATGTCGATCACCGCGGAGCGCGCCGGGTCCATGCCCGGAAGCAGCCCGCCTCGGAAGGTATACCGGGCCTCTTCAGCGCCGCTGATCGTCCGGAACTGAAAGCCCGTCGCCGCGCGCACGCGCTCGAAGAACTCGACGCCATTGGCGGCGTCACGGGCCTGGCTCGTCGCCACGGCGACCGCCTGCGAGGGTTCGATCCCGTGCCTCTTCGCTTCATCCGCGTATCGCTTGAGACAGTCGAGCGCCCGGTCCATGGCTTCGTCCGCGAGCCGCCTGGCGCGGTCCACGCCCTGTCCGAGCCTCACGATCGTCGAGCAGTCCGCCACGACCCGGTCCACGCGCCGCGCCGCCGGCTCCCACTCCGCGACGAGCATGAGGCAGGTGTTCGTGCCCAGGTCGAGCGAGGCACGCCTGACGGCCGAGGTCACTCGGTGGACTCCGCCTCTTTCGCCACATCCTTCGAGCCCCTCGCGCCTTCCTTGCCCAGGCTCATGCGCACCTTGAATTTGTAGTTCTCCTTCTCGAGGGCCTCGGCCTTCTCTTTCCAGTACTTCACTTCCTGCTCGAGCTCCGCGACGCGCTTGTTGCGCTCGTGAGCAAGCGAGTAGTAGCCCTCCGAAAACGTCTCGGACTCGGGGTTGAAAACCCCGACGCGCGTCTCGCCATCGACGAGGCCCTTCACCCGGAAGCCGTCGTCGGTCTTCTCAGCCTCGATGACCTGGACGTCGAAGGACTTGCCCGGATACGCCTTCTCCTGCCAGTAGCGCGCGGCGGCCTCCTTGGCCTTGTTCTTCGCCTTGTCCGTCGCGCAGCCGGACGCGAGCCCCGCCAGCGCGAACACCGCCGCCGTAATCCCCAGAACCTGCACTGCTCGCCCCTGATGACGCATGCGCTCTCTCCTTTGATGTACCATGAGCCCTTCGGCCCTTCAGTGTGCCGGACAGGAATAGCACGGGCCTGTCACAAGGGGGAGCGCGGCTTTTCTGGCGGAGCGTCAGTAACGGACTCAGCCCTTCAGCTTCTTGCGGATAAGCTCCTGGACGAGGGCCGGGTTCGCCTTGCCACCCGTGGCCTTCATCGCCTGGCCGACGAAGAAGCCCATGAGCTTCTCTTTACCCGCCTTCAGCTCTGCGGCTTGCGCGGGGTTGGCGGCGAGCAGTCCCGCAATGACCGGCTCCAGCGCACCTAGGTCGCTCACCTGCCTGAGGCCCAGCCGATCGACGATCGCGACGAAAGGCTCCCCGGTGTCCCAAGCGGCGGAGAAAGCCTGCTTCAGACCCGTGCTCGATACCACTCCCGCGAGCTGGGCGCGTACCACGTCCACGATATGCGTGGGCGTCAGCCGCGAACGCGAAAGCGGGCTATCCGACTCGTTCAGGCGCCGTGAAACCTCGCCCGTCATCCAGTTCGCCACTGGCTTCGCGACCGATCGAGCCTCGGCGCCGCCACGCGCAAGCTCGGTCATCGTCTTCTCAAAAAACTCCGCCAGCTCCTTCGATCCCGTCAGCACTCCCGCGTCGTAGGCCGAGAGCCCCCACTCGGACTGGTACCTCGCGGTTTTCTGGGCGGGGAGTTCGGGCAGCTCCGCCCGCCAGCGGGCGATCGTGGCCTCTTCAAGGACGAGGGGCGGGAGGTCCGGGTCCGGAAAGTAGCGGTAGTCGTGCGCCTCCTCCTTCGTACGCATGGGCTCGGTCAGGTTCAGATCGGAATCGTAGGTCCGGGTCTCCTGCGAGACCTTCCCACCGGCACGAACGACGGCGACCTGCCGGGCGATCTCATAGTCGATCGCCTTCTCGACGAAACGGAACGAGTTCACGTTCTTGATCTCGACGCGCGTCCCGAGCTCGCGCGCGCCCGCGAGCCGCACGCTCACGTTGGCGTCACAGCGAAAATTACCCTCCTGAATGTTTCCGTCACAGACCTCCAGGAAGGTGACAATCGCGTGAAGTGCCCGCAGATAAACGCCCGCCTCAGCCGAGGTCGATAAGTCAGGCTCGCTCACGATCTCCGCCAGGGGAACTCCGGCGCGATTCAGGTTCACCTCGGAGTAGCCCTGGGAGTGCACGCTCTTGCCAGCGTCCTCCTCGAGATGGATGCGACGAATGCGCACCCGCTTTCGACCTCCCGGCGACTCGAGGTCGAGCGACCCCTTTTCGCAGACAGGCGCCTCGTACTGGCTGATCTGATAGCCCTTCGGCAGATCCGGATAGAAGTAGTTC
>CAYJTX010000183.1:0-7045 GCA_964372615.1 uncultured Bacteriovoracaceae bacterium
CCTCGCCTTCCAGTCGAGAAACGGGAAGCTGCCCTGGCTCAGGCCCTACGTGGAGGAGGAGCTGTGGCGCCTGGGCCAGGCCGGCGTGCGAAGGGTGGCGTTAGTGCCGCTCAGCTTCGTGAGTGATCACATCGAAACTCTTTGGGAGCTCGACGTTCTCTACTCGAAGCTCGCCCGGAAGGCCGGAATTCGGAAGTATTATCGAAGCCGCGCCTTCAACGGAGACCCCGAGTTTCCTCGGGCCCTCGCCGAAATAGCCGGGCCCGCGAAAGCGGTGGATTGGTGATCGGCGCCCTGGATCCCGAGGTGAAGGAAGCCACGGTCGTCGGGGCCGGGATCGCCGGGCTTCTCGCCGCGGATCGACTCGAGCGCCTGGGCTACCAGGTCACCCTGCTTGAGGCGTCCGAGCGCGCCGGGGGGCTCATCCGCACCCTGCGCGAGCCGCTCGGCCTGTCTGAGTCGGCGGCGCATTCGCTCCTGGCGACACCGGCGGTCTCGGAGCTGATGCGCGACCTCGGCATCGAAACCGTGCTCGTGCGCGACAGCCGGCGCTACGTGGGTCGCCGGGGGCGTCTCCGGCGATTTCCACTCGGACCTCTCGAGCTGCTCGCCGCGTTTCTGAAAGCGTACCTCATGCTGGCCGACCGCTCAGTCGAGCCGTCCCGGATGACGCTCGCACAGTGGGGCCGCAGATACCTGGGCTCGGCCGCCACGGACTACCTCCTCGCGCCGTTCCTGCGCGGCATCTATGGGGCGCGGCCGTCGGAGGTCGTGGTCGGTGCCGCCTTTCCCCGCCTCATGGTTCCCGCCGGTCACTCCCTGCTGAGCGCGCAGCTCGCGAGACGTGTCACCCGCCGGGGTGCGTTCGCGCACGAGTTTCGCGGTGGCGGGGGCCGGATGGAAGCCCCCCGCGAAGGCATGGGCGCGCTCATATCCGCTCTTGAGCGCAGGCTCGAGAAGCGGCTGGGCGGGCGCTTCGCGCGAGGCCGCCGGATCGAGAACGTCCCTGACGCTCCGAATGTCCTCCTCTGCGTGCCGGCTCCCGAGGCCGCTGCTCTGCTCCGTACCGTCGATCCCACCACTTCGCAGGCCCTGGACCGCGTGACCTACGCACCCATCGTGAGCGTGACCGCGTTCGCGCCAGCCGCCGGGTTCCCGAAAACCCCTCGGGGCGTCGGCGTACTTTTCGCGGAGACGGAGCCCCGGCACAGCCTGGGCATTCTCTTCAACTCGAGCGCCTTTCCCGGCCGAGTTGCCAATGAGGGACTGACTCACTCGTTCACCGTGCTTTTCGGCGGGTCCTGGCGACCCGAGCTCCTCGAGGCCGATGACGAGCACATCCGGACGCTGACCGAGCTGGAGCTTCGAGAAGCCGTGGGCTTCCGGGGCTCGCTCGCGGGCGCGATGATCCACCGGCACTCCAGGGCGATCCCCCGGTACGATTCCATCCTCATGGACGCATGGAAAACCGCGCACGAGGGCTGGGCGGCACGCCCCGGGCGCGCGCTCTTTGGAAACTACACTGGACAGGTCAGCATCAGAGGGATGATCGAGACGGTGAGCCGCTGGTAGCGGCCGCGGCCACGGGAGCCGATGGGGCCGGATCGGTGACCAGAAAGCCCGCGAGATTCGACTGAAGGAAGCTCCGCGACCGCTCGCACTGATCTCGATTCAGGCGATCACCTCCAGCCATGACGTTGTCCGGGGCGGGGGAATGGGGGAGAAAAAAGGCGTGTCCGACTTCATGTGCGACGAGCGCCGCAGCGTTCGGTCGGTCCAGGTGCTGCCTTCCGATCATCGCGCCGATCGTGTCGATCTTTCCGCCCGAAAAGAAGACCCAGCCCAGTCCGTGAAGAAAGATCTGGGAGCCAGGATCGAAAAGGTTCCACTGACCCGCCACCGTGATCGGCAGAGCTGACGAAAAGCCGTCCGGATTGAGCGCGGCCGAGATCCTGCTCAGGTCCCCCTGGTCGGCGGGCTCGTAAGGCACTCCGATCCCGGCGGCGTCGACGTTTCGAGCCGCGCGCACGACGAGCTTCACGGCGCACTGAGACCAGATCTCGTTGACGGAGTCGATACGAGCCGTGAGCAACGCCTCGTCCACCTTTCCCGCGTCTTCGGGGCCCGTGAGATTGGCGACATCCGCCCGGAGCCTGAGGCTCGGCCAAGTCGCGTCCAGTGGCGGAATCGGCGCGGCCACAGCCGCTTGCGCGCCCACAAGAGCCCATACCGCGATCTGGATCGGCGACAATTGAACGGGCGCCCTGCTCAGCCACTTCACGACGACAGTTATGAAGGATATGTGTTAATGCGGCAAGTCAAAAGAGAGGGGCGGCCGGAGCTGCTCAGTTGTTTGACAGCTGTTCAGGACCTAGTCACCCTAATCCTCGATGCTCGCTCGCTTCAGCTTGGCCCTCGTAGCTCTTTTACTTGGTCTCGCCCTTCCGGGAGCGCCATGGGCTGATGAGCCGAGCGCAGTCGTAGATTTCGCGACAGGGTCGCCAGCAGTGACTGTCGTTCGCTCGGGCCGGTCCCTGGCGGCCGGCGCGGGATTTCGGCTACTACCCGGAGACCGAGTGCGCACGACGGAAAGCGCAAGCTGCCAGATCTCCTTCTCCGACGGCACCCGGCAGCTGCTGGGCCGGAGCTCCGAGCTTCTGATCGGGCCTCTCACGCTGACGAGCGGCCAGTCCCGAGTGGTCGTACCTAGCACCGGGGCGGGGAACAGGCTTCGCTTCCGGCTCCGATCCCCCGCGGCCGTGATGGGCGTGCGGGGAACGGACTTTGTTGCCAACGCCAACAGCTCCGGGGTCGACGTGAATACGCTCGAAGGCGTCGTGGAGGTCGCGAGCGACGAAGCCGCGCTTGAAGCTGGAAAGGGAGCTCGCGTGAGCGCGGGCTACTCTGTCAGAGCGCAGCGTGGGCTGGTTGGCTCGCCGACCAAGTTCAACCGGAAGGAATTCCTGCAGCAGCTTCTCAAGCAGCAGCCCAGTCTGGAGAAACCTCTCTTGAAAGCCCCGCTCCTCGACGCCTTGGCGAGGCCACCTCCGGGGGAGACTCAGCTTCTGCAGAAACCGCCGATGATCGGCGCTCCGCGAATCCCGACGATTCAGCAGAAGCCGCCGAGCGTTCCGCTGGTGCCCCGGAAGCGCTGATGGGCCACACCGCTCGCCTCTTCCTGATCATCATCGCCTGTGTCGGACTCCGCGGGCCTTCCGCGCTTTCGGCCCCGCCCCCAATCCAGGTGCAGCCAAGCCCGACGCCGCACCCGTTGCGAGAACAGTCTCGACTGGCGCAGGACAAAGTGAAGGCTCAGTACAAACCAGCCTCACCTGACTTGGATTCCCCTAACTACAAGCTCGGCCTGGCGGTCGAAGAGCGCGACATTGCGGATGTTCGCAAGCAGCTCGCGGCCGGGGCCGACATCAACACCCTTGCCTACGAAGGGGAGCCGCCTCTGATGATAGCGGCCAAACGACGCTATCTGGAGCTCGTCATTCTCCTCCTCGATCGCGGCGCCCGGATCGAAGTCCGAACCAAGGATTTCACGTTTCACGCCGTCGAGGCGGCGGCGCAGGCCGACAAAGACAATTCTGCGGTGCTCGAGCATCTCATCGGGCGGGGCGGCTCACCCGAGGGATCGGACGCTCCCAGCCAGAGCCAGCTCGCCAGACGGGCCAACGCGAGCCTCGATAAGACGCCGAAGTCCGTCGATGAGCTGGACGGAGACCCAACGCCGCTTCAGCTCGCGGTGGAGAAGAATCAGCCCGAGAACGTTGAAACCCTGATTCGAAAGGGAGCGAACGTGAACGCCTTCAGTGGCGGGCGAACGGCGTTGATGCAGGCGGCTTTCGCGCTCAAAGCGTCCATGGTCGAGCTCCTGCTCAGCCGCGGAGCTGCGATCAATTTGCAAACGGCGGACCGGGAGACCGCGCTCTCGCTCGCGCGAAGCAGGATGCCCACCGGATCCGCCGGCGGTGAATCGAAGAGTTACCGCCGCACCATCGAGCTACTCACCTCGCAGGGCGGAGTGGATCGGGCCCCCTGATCAGTCCCCGACGCGCTTCAAGGTAAACGTCAGGTCGACGGAAGCCGGCGCGCGAGGGACGTCGGCCTGCGCCGTCACGGTCGAAATCACCATCCACAGCGCGACGAAACCGATATATATATATCGCGTAGCGTTATCCTATTTTATCAATGAGTTAGTAGAAAACCCAGGTGGGGTGCAAACGGCTCCCGCGACCTTTCACGGCGGGTGGCCCCTATTGGGCCAGTACTGGCCCTCCCGAGGGCCCCCCCTGCGTCAGATTCCGCGCCTGGTCACGCGTCGCAACATAGGCTAATTTCGCCGACTTGCCCTGGACACAGGCCCATCGTTACGCTGATGAGAGGCAGTTCTCTGGGAGGGGAATGCTGACTTCAGGGGGGTTACAACCGCAATCAAGCGGCACCGGTCAGGTTCGTCGGCACGCACTCGCGTGGGCCGCGTGCGCGCTCGCGCTCGCCGCTGACGCTCAGGGCGCAGGTTTCCTCCGCGTGGACTCCTCGAGCTTCCTCAAGAGGTCCGTGGACCGGGCTGACTCCTCGACAGCGGTCTCCGTCGGTCCGGACTTCGACGGGGAAGGGCGCTGGGTCCGAGGCGCGCTCTCGCTCGAGGCCATCACCTTCGTCGGCGACAAATCCTCGTTCACGATCGAGTCGAAGGAAGCCTTCGTGGCGACCAGCCGCCGGTGGATGCCCCATCACCAGCTCACCGTCGGTCGGCGCATCTTCGACTGGAGCGCCGCGGACGACCACTGGAAGCTCGGAATCTGGTCGCCCCGCTTCACCTGGGATCCCCTGCGCCCCGAAACTCGTGGATTGGATGGCGCCTACTATATGTATGAATCGCGCTCCTGGCGGCTGGTCGGCTGGGTGACGCCGGTTTCGATCCCCGAGCGCGGCTACCCGATTCGGGAGGAGTCCGGGAAGCTCCGGTCGGCGAGCCCGTTCTTCATACCCCCCTACGACTCCCTCCTGCTGATGAAGCAGCAGGTTGATATTCGGTATTCGATCGTCTACCCGTCGATCCGCGAGGTGCTGCTGCGGCCAGGCGCCGGGCTCTCGCTCAAGTACGGGCAGGCGGCCGGCCCCTGGGCAGGCGCGAGCTACGGCTACAAGCGCGTGAATCCGATCGACCTCGGGGTGCAGGTCGGACTGAACTCGATCGACTCGGTGATCGACGCCCAGCTCTCGATGCGCGAGATCTATCACCATCTTCTGACGGTCGAGGCCGGCTGGCGCTCCCGTCGCTTCTCGCTCTGGCTTTCCGGCACGGCCGAGAAGCCGAATCCTCGGGCTGTGGATCCAGCGATCTCGGTACAACCCGTCGGCCCGACGGTCATAGCGGCAGGCGGGATCGAAGGCCGGCCCTTGGGGAGCCTGACCCTCGGGGCGTCCGCGCTCAACATCGCTGAAGAGCTGCCCAAAACCGATTCTGCCGCCATCCCCATCAAGACGCCGTCGCGCCACCTCCTTCGGCGCGCGGTACGCCTGGGAGCCCACTGGGACGGACCTTCGGCCCTCGACTACGCGATGGCATGGACCGGAGACCTGGGCGAGAAGAGTCACCTCTTCAGCCTCGACCTGAATTACACTCCAGATACCTCCTGGCGCGTCGGCGTCGGGACCGACTTCATCGCGACGGCCACCGGCAAGGGCTGGATCGGCCAGTTCGAGGGCAATGATCGAGTGCGCGGGAGGGTCACCTATGCGTTCTAGCGCAGTCTGCGTGTCGCGCCCGAAGTGCTGCGCGATCATCGTCGCGATCGTGGCCGCGTTCATCTCCTGCGGAAAGCTCGGGGAGAAGGACGTCTCCGAACGCTTGCTGAAGTTCGGGGCCGACGAGGGCTGCCTCAACGACATGGGCCCCCGGTTCAAGCGCTACTTCAAGGGCGATGTCTCGGTCGGCGAGTGGGAGGACACCTGGGACTGCGCGATCGACCAGCTCGAGATGTTCACGAGGTACGTGAAGGCGAGCGATCCAGCGGGCTACACCCGCCGTGACATCCAGTCGTTCCTCGCCAAGTTCATGCTGACGAACGCGACGGTCACCGACGCGCTCGTCGAGTCGCACTTCCAGCTGAAAGCGTCGCTCTTCGGGGGCGGCACCTCGATCGTCACGAAGAGCGAGCTCGACCGCTTCGTCGAGATGCTCCGGCTGGGCAAGAGGGAATCGACCCGCCTGCTCCCGCTCGTCGCCGGGAGGGTCAAGGACCCGACCCCGGATAGCCTGCTTGCCCTCTCCGACGGAATCGAAACGGGCGCAGCGGCGATCGGAGCAGGGCTCAACACGGGCGGAAATCAGTCGCTCTCCTGGGCGTCCATAGAAGTTCTTGTCCGTGAGCTCTCGAAGGTGCTCGCGATCCAGGAGCCCGCGAACTTCACGCTCTGGGCTTCCAAGGCCAAGCAGATCCTGCTCGCTGGTAGCTCGGAGGCGATCGAGGCCGCAGCCTGGCCCGAGCTTTTCCGTACGCTGGGAGCTTATGGCGGGCCCGTGCTCGCGGCCCTGGGTGCGAAGGACGCCGAGGAGCTCCCGGCGGGCGTCCTCCTTGAGCGCCTGTTTTCAGTCCGCTCGGGCGGAACCAAACGGGATCTTCGGCCCTTTTTCCTTGAGATAGCCAAGAGAATCAGACGCGCGACCGGCGTCACCCTCGCGATCAGCGGCGGAGCGGTGCCTCTCTCCCGATTCGACGCGCTTCTGGACGCCGTGCCCGACAGGTGGCTCACCGTCGGCCGCGACGAGCAGGACCCGGTGATGACCCCGGGCCGCGTGATCGACCGATCCGTGATCAAGTACACGCTCCGCCCCCTCTTCAAGCGCCTGCTCTGGAGCCGTACGAACGACGCGATTGACGCCAACGTCTTCGACGTCCTCCTGGCCCGGTTCGACTCGTGGCTGCGCGGCCAGCTCCACCTCGAGGAGATCTACGACCGGGTCGGCCCCGACCCGGCTGGCTACACCTGGGACAAGATCGCGGACGTCGCCGTGCGCTACGCGGAAGGC
>CAYJTX010000184.1:0-7032 GCA_964372615.1 uncultured Bacteriovoracaceae bacterium
GTTCTCGTTGGCGGTGGCGGTGTTCCTTGACGCGACGATCGTACGAATGGCGCTCGTTCCCGCCAGCCTCGTACTGATGGAGCGCCTGAACTGGTGGTTTCCGCGATCGCTCGCACGGTTCTTGCCCGAGATCGAAGACTAGCGGCTGTTTTCGAGCGCACTCAGCTACTCGCGGCCAGGCCGTCTCCCAGCTTCACCCATACTTCCCGGCCCTCCCTCGAATGACGGAGAAGGTCCTCGTCCGGGGTCCAGGCTCCGGGCTCACCCAGCACGATGACGGTCGATGCACCGAAGAGAAAGTACCCCTTCTCATCGCCGCGCTTGAATTCCGACCCGGGACGAGCGGTTTGGACAATCCGTCCCACGCACATGGCTCCGACCTCGACATAGGCCATCCGCCCCAGTCTGAGGGTCCGAAGCAAACTGACCTGACGCTCGTTCGTCGCGAAGATGTTCGGTCGAGCGGCCAACGCGACCGGATTCACCGAGTGGTAGGCCCCCGGGACCCTGAAGTGCTCATCCCATCGTCCGTCAGACGGAAAGTGGAACCGGTGGTAATCGACGGGACAGAGCCGCGCGATGAGTACGGGGCCTCCTGCGAACGGGGCGGCATGGCTCTCCCCCCCCAGAAGCGCCCGGGCCGTGAGATACTCACCCTTCACGGGAAGTTGCACGGTCGGACCGGCCTTCTCGAAGGCCAGGTATCTCGCCTCCGCGAAGGCGGCAAGGCGGCCGGGATCAGCCACGAACGTACGCGCCCCCGAGCGGAACTTCCGGATAAAGAACTCGTTAAACGACCCATACTCGGCCGACTCGAATTCCTCCATGTTCACGCCGAACGCGCGAACGAAAGGGCGGATCTTTCGCGCGCTCAGCGAAGTCCCCTGATAGGCACCGTAGAGAGAGCTGAACCAGGGGCGGGATAACATTCGTTCGCTCAGAACCCTGCCGAGCGAGCTCCCATACGCCCAGCGGAGAGGCCCTTCGCCGTAGACAAGCTCGGTTTCGATCTTTCCGGTCGACCGATTCCAATAGCTGATTTCCCGCATGAGATTTGCGTCAGCCTACGGAAAACCCGGTCGGTTGTCCAACCCGGGCTCAGGTGCTGCTGAGACGGTTGAAATTGAGACCCAGGACCGGCCAGCTGAAGCGATCCTTCGCGTACATCGCCTTGAGGAACTCACTCAGGCGAACGGTCCGAATGTTTCCGGTCGGAGTTACGTGCCTGAGCATCAGCACTCCCCCCGATCGCACCGCAAAGCCCTGGTGCGTGATCAGGACCGCCTGCTTTTCGCTATTCTTACGAACCAGATTCACGATCGCTCCGTCGGGAATGTGCCTTTCGACCCGATCGAGATCGGTCATGGCGATATAGGAAACGGAAGCCTCCCTCGGCGCCTTCCAGGCCTCCCCGGCGGCCGCAGAAGCGATATCTCGCGAGACTTTTCTCTGTTTGACCATCGACTCAAGCCATTTACTCCGGTCAATGGATTTTTTCTCGACCGCGACGAAGACTCCCGCCTGTCCCGCGATCTCTTCGGTGATCTGGCTGAGAATGCCGGCCTTGACGTTGTTCGGAATCCAATCGGCTTCAGGAAAATGGTTCCGCGCCCTGAAGGTCGCAGCTGACTCGTTGTAGCGGATCGCCAGCAGATTTCTGTAGAAGTCGCTCTCGCGTCTGGACCTTGCGAGAGCCGCTACTGTCTCCACGAACGTAGTACAATCATAAGTGGGTGGTACAAGTGGCACATGATCTTGGATCGCCGGAGCGCCTTCGATCTTGGAGATCCGCCGCCGAACGTCCGGACTGGCCCACATCCGCTCGCTCCAGAAGACCGCCCTAGCGGATACGTCTTTCATGGTCGCCTGCGCGAACTCACTCCCGAGGACCTCGGCTGCGGTCGATGCCGCCGTGGTCTGAACCTGGTCTTCGGCCTTTGCCCCAGGCTGCGGTGGCGGGACTTCGACCTTGGGCTGCACTTGCGCCGGAGTCCGAATCGGCTCGACCGGCTCCGGGAGCGCGGCCGGAACATAGAGCCTCCAGAGAAGGAGTGAGATGACGATCGGGGCGGCAATGACGCCGTAGAGCCAGAGTGAGTTGATTCCCGAAGAACCTCTCGATCCTTTCACACGTAGGCTCACTCGCTTCCGCTGTGTTCGCTTTGCGTTCACTCGCTTCCTGCCCGAGTGGCTGCCTGACTGGCCGCGCGAAGTGCCGGAGGTCTTCGCCTTGATCTTTCGCGCGGCAGACCGTCCTGCTTTCCTCAATACGCGAACCGCACGCTTTCGGGTGGCGACCACGCGTCGAGTCGCGGCCTTCACTACAGACTTTCCCTTCGTTCGTTTAGTTTTCATGTGACCGGCCCATGACTCTTATCGGAGACGAATGGGAAAACCTGCGACCTTTCTTGGCAGGAGAGCCGGTGGCAGACTAGAGCGAGAATGTGGATCGCCAAGCCCGTCAATGCCTTGTCAGGTCAGGAGGTGTCCGGGTGGATCTCTTGGGTGACGGATCGCATTCGGATGGGCCTCGAGATCCCTCTTTCCCAGTCGTTAACCTGGGGTCTGGCCGCGAATTCTGTCGGAGGTCGTAGCTTCGCTGTCTACAACCCAGACGAAGGAGTAGGTGGAATCGTACTCGCTCTGAGTCCTCGCGAAGGCGCCATCGGAGCGAAGTTCGAGTGTGTCAACGGCCCGGTCCTGGAGTGGGATGACCCGTCGATCCTGGGGCGTCAATTTGCCACTTTCGCACTGGCCGCTTCAAAGCTCGACTCCTCTTTCAGCTCTCTGACCCTGCGACCCAGATGGACCCCCAGCCTCCGGAATGCACGCCTGAGGGCCTGCCCGGTTCCCGCATGCGGCTCCTCGGAGGCGGCCACTCTCGTTGTCTCGCTCGACGCTTCGAACGGTCCCCTCGAGCACCGGTTCGCCCCACGGCTCTTGCGCTCCATCGCGCGGACGGCGCGTGCTCAGTTTGAGACCCGCTGGGAACCCTTCGACCGCGCACTCGCCTCTGTGTTTGCCGGTCGAATGGCGGAATTCGCGAGGGCCCACGGATTCTACTCGCCCCCAGCCCCATGGTTCGAAGCGTTGACAGCGGCGGGCGACCTTTCAAGTCGAGAAGGAATTTCATTCTGGCTTTCCAGCGCTTCCGGACTATTTCGGAATCAGGCGTTGGAAAGCCAGCTCGTCGTGGCGATTCAGGGCACTCGGGCTCATTACCTCTTCGGGCTGGAGAGTCGCCCAGAGCGCGCTCCAGCAGCGCTCAGCCCTGCCTCCCTCGCCCAGCTGCGCGCCATGCGGGAGTGCAGTGCCAGGGGGGCCAGAAGCTATGACCTCAATGGTTACGTTCGCGATCCCTCTCCGGAACATTCCTACCTGGGAGTCTGCCGATACAAGGAGCAATTCCGTGGGGAAATTGTCGATTATTTCGTCCCGGAGTTCGTGATCTCCTGACGCCCCGGGCTCAATCCTAAGCCTTCGAGTCCCGATAAGAAAGCAGTGACGACCAGACCGGACCAGCCCTGGATTCCGATCGACCGAATCGAGTCCGTCGTGCAGCTCGAACCGGCGGTCGTCATCCTGGTCCTCGCGCTGGCCGCCTGGGCGATCTACAAGCTCTTCCTTCGCGGTGTATCCGAGGAGAGACATCGAAACCTTCGCAGGCTCTTCGGGAATCTCCTTTCACATGTGGTCTTCTTGGTTGTCCTAGTGGGGTCGTACATCGTGCTGAGCCGACTCGGACCCGACAAGTCTCCTGCAATCGAACGAATCACCTCGTATGTCGGACTCCTGGCCCTGTTTTCCGGGGGAGCCGTATTCGTCAAGACCTGGCGAATTCTCGTATTCGAGTATCTCTTTCTCGGACACATGAAAGTGGGAGTTCCGGTACTCCTGGTAAACCTCTCCACTCTGATCCTTTCGATTTTCATCGGAGGCTGGCTGCTGACGACGGTCTTCAATGTCAAGCTGGTTCCCATCCTCGCGACTTCGGCCATCCTTTCGCTGGTGCTCGGGCTCGCGCTGCAGGAAACCCTCGGAAACCTCTTCGCCGGAGTAGCCCTCCAGTTCGACAAGCCTTACGAGATCGGCGACTGGATCGAAATTCAGAGCGGAAGCCAGAAATGGATCGGCCAGGTGAACGAGATCTCGTGGCGAGCGACTGTCTTGATAGGCCTGTCCGACGAGATTCTCATCGTCCCCAATCGCGTGGTAGCGAACTCAGAAATTTCCAACTTCTCGGTCAGAACCAGGCCGATCGTTCGAAGTCAGATGTTCAGAATCGGTTACGGAAGCTCGGTGAAAGCGGTCAAGAGCGCGCTTCTTCTGGCCTCTGCCTCGATTCCATCGATCCGAAAAAACCCGGCACCTCTGGTGATCCTGACGGAGGCCCACGAGTCCTGGCTGAACTACAAGCTCGTCTACTTCATCGACGACTACGGAGCCCAGTTCGTGGTGGCGGATCAGGTCATCGCAGCTGCGCTGGAATGCCTGGGGCGATCCGGTATCTCGATAGCTCCCCCCCGACTTTCATTGGCGCGGGCATGAGCCGAGCCTCAGCTGGACTCGTACTTGCCTGGGCTGCCTGCCACGGAGCGGGATGCGCCTCCGAACCACTGGCGTTGTCGGAGGTATACAGGGAGAGAGACATGGCGTGGCGCCGGATGTTCCTGTCGTATTATCCTGAGCTCACTCCGGAGCGCCGGCTGGAAGTGGCCGCGGCTACCGCTCCCGCGAGCGACTTCCTCACCGCCTGGAAAGTCGAGAGCCGCTTTTACGGGGAAGCCTCCTCTCGCATCAGCAGTGTCGATGTAGGCTGGGAGGCACCCGATCCTCTCGAGTCTGGAATGGCCGTGCGCCCCCGGGCGATACTCCGGTACGCAGACGGCAGGTCGGCGGACGCGACCCCGGACGTCCTCTGGAGCGCCAGCCCTGACCTGGCCAGCTTCGAAGAGGGGGAAGTGCGATTCGAGTGCGTCTGGTCCGACATAGTGGTCTCCGCGGATTTTCTGGGGATTCGATCGGGGAGTCGTCTTCTCCGCATCCGCAAGCCCCTGCGACGACTCGACGTGGGCCTTTGGGACCCCTCCGCGGTCGTCGACAATCACGGCCTCCTCAGGCTCCGAGCGACCGCGCACTGCGAGGACGGTTCGAGCACAGACGTCTCCTGCCAGGCAACCTGGCGAAATCTGGCGCCTGCGCAGGAGGATCGCCCCGTTGGCCGCTGCGGCACGGTCGATGCCGGTGTCGTTTCGCGTGGAAAAAATGACACCTTGAGGGTCCGCGTGACCTACGGGACCCTCACGACAGACTTTTCCGCCGAAACACCCAGAAGAAGCCTAACTCGCTGAAGCTCCGGCGATTATCCAGGATATCCCGCATCGGCAGGCCCTTGGCATGCCTCGTGCTCACTCTGGCCACTGGTGTGAGGAGGGATTCCAGTGACGAAGATCCTAAGAGCGAGTTCATGGCCTCGGCCAGCTACGTCGGATCGCCTGCATCGCGCGAAGTGGGACTACTACGCTCGACCCTCCGGCCTGAAGGCCGGAATCGTCTCCGAGCTCCGCCCGGACAGCTGCCTTCTGCGCACGACTGATCCGGTCGGCGACCGATGGCTTCGCCTCGTCATCCAGCCGGAATCCGCGGACCGCGCTGGAATCCACGCCTTGGCCCTCGTGGGCCGAATCGTCAGCTCGGAAAGCGCGATGGAAACCGTGGACTCGAGGACCGTGACCCTGCACCGCTACGCGGTGAGGTTCAGCCGGTCTCCCGAACCCGAAGACCTCACTTCTCTGACTTGATCTTCGCCTTGCCCAGAAGGAGGCGGACAGTCCGGTCTTCCCGGATCCTGAACTCGAGGTCCTCGCGCTTTCTGGGATTGTTAGCGTAAAATTCTCGGATCTTCGGCTCGTCGATCTTCATGGACTGGCCCATCCGAAGAATCTCTGTTTCGACTTCCGCTGCCGTTACCGTTACGTTTTCCTTCCTTGCGATCGCCTCGAGCAGCAGGCTCGCTCGAACCTGCCCTTCAGCACGACTCTTCAGCGACTCCAGGTCGCCCGTGATCAGCTTCTCGATCATCGCATCGTCCGCGCCCTGGTTCTTTAGGGTCGTAGCCACGTCTTCGGCCAGCGATCGCATCTGCGCCTGAATCAGCGCCTGAGGCACTTCGAACGAGTTTTTCTCGATCAGGGCTGAGAGGAGGTCGCTCCTGACCTTCCGGTCGACGTCCATTCTGCGTTCCCGCGTCAGGTGCTCTTCGGCCTTGCTGCGCATGTCAGCCACGTTCTCGTAGCCGAGCTGCTTCGCGAAGTCCTCGTCGGCCTTGGGCAGCTTCTTCACCTTGACCTCGTTCAAAGTGACGGTGAACTCGGACTTTTTCCCAGCCATGTTTTGCTCGTGAAAATCCTTCGGGAACGGAACCTCAAAGGTCTTCGTCTGGCCCGATCGCATTCCGATGATCTGCTCCTCGAAGCCCGGAATCAGCGAATCGCTTCCGATTTCGACGACGCGGTTCCCCTTCATCCCGTCGCGCTCCTCCCGGCCAGTTTCCGTCACGAGGGCGCCAGTGAACGCGATATCGACAAAGTCGCCCTTCTCGGCCGGGCGCGAGGTGGGGGCCCCGTCAGCACCCACCAGACCGCTACCAACCGGCTCCAGCTGGGCGTTGGCCTCCTGAAGACTCCGAATCACGGTCTCGACATCGGCCGAAGTCACCTCGACTTTTCCTTCGACCAGGGGAATCCCGGTGTACCCTTTGACGTCAATCTCAGGGATGACCTCGACGGTCGCCGTAAAGATCAGATCCTTGCTCTCGTGAAGCGTGTGGTCGTGCTCACCACCGCCGGTCTTGTTATCCGGCGTTTCAATCCGGGGGCTCCCAACGGTGAAAATTCTCTTTTCTCGAATCGCCTGCCGGTAGCTCTCGTCTATCAGGTTATGGAATATCCGATGGCGAACGTCGTCGCCGTAATACTGCTTCACGACATTGATCGGGACCTGACCTGGTCGGAAGCCCTTCAATTTCGCCGT
>CAYJTX010000185.1:0-6088 GCA_964372615.1 uncultured Bacteriovoracaceae bacterium
CCATGTCGGCCGTTTCATTGTCGCGGATCTCACCCACCATGATGATGTCTGGGTTCTGCCGGAGCGCGGCCCGGAGCGCCCGCGCGAAGGTGAGCTCGATCTTAGCGTTGACCTGCACCTGGTTGATGCCGGGGATCTGGTACTCGACCGGGTCCTCGACCGTGAGGATGTTGCGCTCGGGGCTGTTGAGCTTCACCAGGCAGGACGAGAGGGTCGTCGACTTGCCGCTTCCTGTCGGTCCGGTCACGAGGATGATCCCGTACTTCGAGGCGATGAGCTTCTCGATGTGCCTCTCGCTCGACTCCGAGAAGCCCAGCTGATTGAGCTGCAGCACGGTCCCGGTCTGCTCGAGGATCCGCATGACGAGCCGCTCGCCGAACATCACGGGTACCGTCGAGAGCCGGATGTCGATGTCCTTTCCGGCGATCTTGATCTTGATGCGGCCGTCCTGGGGCAGGCGCTTCTCGGCGATGTCGAGCTGCCCCATGACCTTGATCCGCGACGAGATGGCGGCATGGGCCCGCTTCGGCTGGCGGATGATGTCGTAAAGGACGCCGTCGATCCGGTATCGGACGACGAACTCCTTCTCGAAGGGCTCGAGGTGAATGTCGGAGGCCTTCTCCTTGACCGCGCGGAAGATCAGCGAGTTGACGAACTTGATGACGGGCGCGTCGTCCTCGGTCGCCTCCAGGATGTCGATCGGCCCCTCGAGGTCGTAGGTGTCCTCGAACTCACCCTCGATCTTCTCGACCAGGTTGGAGGTGCTCCGCTCGTAGACCCGGTTGATGGCGTCCTGGATGCGCATCGACGTGCTGACCACCACGCGGACTGGCCGGCCGGTGAGCACCTGAAGGTCGTCGACGATCGCCTCGCTGAAGGGGTCAGCCACGGCGACCACGAGCAGGTCGCCATCGGCGTCGCTTTCGGTGGCGATCGGAAGCGCTTCCTTGCTCTTTGCCCAGTTGATCGGAATATTGCCGATCAGCTTGGGGTCGATGTCGTTGGCTTTCAGATCTTCGACAAACTGCATGCCGAGCTGGGTGCACAGCGCCCGCATGATCTCGTGGGGCAAGATCATGTTCCTGCGCACGAGAATCTCCCCGAGCAGGCCACCTTCCTCCTGCTGGACGCGGAGAGCCTCGTCGAGCTGCGCCTGCGTGAGCGAGGTGTGCCGGACGAGGATCTCTCCGATTTTCGGGGACTGGTCGGGGGTCAAATCACGGCCCTCCTGACGGCGGGGGCGGGGGGGCCAGGTCGGGTATGGGGAGGTTGTCGCCCGGGTTCAGCGGCTGCGGCCCGCCGCCGGGATCAATCGGCGGCAGGAAGTTGCCCTGTTGCTTGCCGGACGTCCGCGGACGCTCCAGCGGGAAGCCCTCTGCTTCCGCCGAAACTTCTCCTTCCTGCGCGGCCTCGATGGTCTGCACGGTCTGGGGTCGCTTCGCGAGAATGTCCTTCATCTCGGGCAGGTCCCGGATCATCCGGTCGCGATAGGGGCGGCTCGGGTCCTCTCCACCGGCGTTCTTCTCGATGAACTCGTCGCGGTCCTGGAGCTTCTTGTCGAGGATGCCGCGGATCGCCTCGTACTGGCGCACGATGTGGGGCGTGATGAAGACCAGCATATTGGTCTTCGTGGCCTGGGTGCGCTTGGACTTGAAGAGCCAGCCCAGGAGCGGGATATCGCCCAGGATCGGGATTTTGGAGATCTGGTCGGAGACGTTGTCGCGGGTGAGACCTCCCAGGACGACCGTGTCCTTGTCGGCGACCACGATCGAGGTCTTGGCGTTGCGTTCGATGGTCGCGAAGGCGAGGTCCTTGACCTGCGCGGGGGGCTCGCGGCCGCTGATGTCCGTGAGCTTGGTCGTGATGTCGAGCTTGACGAAATTCGACATCTTGTTGATCTGCGGCTTGATCGTGATGCTGAGCGAGACGTTCTCCTTGCTGACCGAGGTCGAGACCGCGCCCGAGACCGCCGTAGTCGTCGGGAACGGGATCTTCTCGGTCGTATCGAAGCTGGCCTCGGTGTTGTCGAGCGTGAGGATCTGCGGGGTGGCCAGGATGTTCGCGTTTGAGTTGGTTTGCAGCAGTTTGATGAGGCCCGTGACGCTGGAGACGCTGAATTTCGTGCCCCCGATCGTGATCTCGCGGTTCTGGCCCGCCCCGAACCCGATCACCGCGCCCTTCTGGGCGAACGGGCTCGTGATGAAATCCGCGAGGTCGCTGTTGGGCATGAACGCGACGGGAGGGACGCTCGCCGGGCTCGCGACGTTGGACGAGAACTGGAAATCCCGTCCGATGTTTATCTCCATGATGACGACCTCGGCGAAGACCTGGTCTCGCGGGATGTCGAGCTTGTTGATCACCCGCTGAACGGTCACGAAGTCCGCTGGCGACGCCGTGATGACGAGGGAGTTGGTGGCCTTGTCGGCGGCGATCTTGATGTTTCCCTCGAAGAGAGACTGCTGGACGGGATTCACTCCGGTGCCGCTCCCGCCTCCGCCGCCAGGCCGCGACGACGCGGCCTGAGAGAGGTTATTGAGAGTGTTCGCGATCTGCTCGGCCTCCGCGAACTGCAAATACACCACGTGCACTCGGCCGCCGCCCGTGACCGCCGGGAGCTTCTGGTCGAGCTTTGCGACGAGCTCCCGCACCTGGTCGGTGCCTTTCTGGTTGGCGTGGACGATGAGGGTGTTCGTCCGCTCGTCGGCGATGATCGTGTTGACGATGCCGCCCTCCTTGGTCCGGCGTGCCGTGAACTTGCCGCCGCCGCCCGCGAATCGGGGGCTTCCGCCCGGGCCGGCCACCGCGGCCTGGCCAGGAAGGAGGGTGTCGATGAGCTTCGCGATGTCGGCCGCCGAGGCATACTTCACGCCGATGACCTCGATGCCCGCGTCGTAACCCTCGATGTCGAGGATCTCGAGCAGCCGCTGGAGCTTCGCGATGTTCGAGCCGGTGTCGGTCACGATGACCGTGTTGGTCTGCTCGTAAGGAATGATGCGGGAGTTGGCGGGCATGAAGCTCCGGAAGTTCCGGGCCACCTCCTCGGCGCTCAGGTACTTCAGGGGGAAGAGGCGCGTGATCAGGGCGTCGGTGTCGGGAGAGTAGTCGCCCGTGTAGGTCTTCAGCTGCTTGTCGCGCGCGTCGCGCTGCCGGGCGATTCGGATGTATTTTCCGGAAGGGATGAGCGCGAAGCCGTTGATGTCGAGCGCGGTGAGGAAGGCCTTCCAGGCGTCGCCGACGGTCACCGGGGAATTCGAGATGATCGTGATGCGGCCCTTCACGTCCTTGTCGAGGATGAAGTTCTTGCCTGCGAGCTTGCCGAGCGTCTTGGCGATGTCCATGATGTCAGCGTCGGGAAAGTTGAAATCGGTCACGACCTCCTTGCTTCCCTCGGCCGTTTCAGAGTCGATCGTCGACGGCGGGCTCTTGTTGTTCTCGATCACGGGGTTCGCGGGCCCGCCGAGCGATATGCCTCCTCCGGCAGGAGGCGCCGGAGCGGTCGCGGGAGGATCCGGCGGGCGGGGGGCGCCGCCCGGGGGAGGGGGGCCCGCCGGCTTGGCCGGAGGGGGAGGGAACCCGTCTTCCGGAAACTCGATGTCGTCTTCCTCCTCGTCGTCGAAGAACGCGGGCGGGGGCTTCGCGCCCGGGTTGGTGGCGAAGGGATTGCTGAAGGAGCGCTGGCCGGGAGTGAACCCCTGAGGAGGGGCGTCGGGCGGCGGCTCAGCGACCGCGCTCGCGGCCGCGAATAGGGCGGCCACCGTCACGAACAAGCGAAGAGGGGGCGCTACAGCGGAAGTATCAGCGGATTTCATATTGGAAGGTGCTCGCCTTTCCGTCGCGTTTGACATTGAGCTCCAGGCGGCTGGAGGTCTTGAGCTCGGCCAGCATCTCGAAAGCCTTGCCGGGGTCGTTGATGGCCGCGCCGTTGAGGCCGGTCAGAGTGTCGCCGTTCTTGAGACCGAGCTTGTCGTAAATGCTCCCAGGCACGATCTGAAAGAGCTTGTAGCCGGCCGGCAACCCGTTTTCGAAATTCGGGACGGCCCTCGCCTGCGTCAGGACCGCATTCAGGTCCGCGAGCGCTCGATCCACTTCCGCCCGGGGAACGTTGAATTGAGTACTGGAGACCTTCTCGATGCTCGTGGCCGGCCCGGCCGGGCCAGGCTTCGGCCCGCCCACCGATATCTTGGGGTTAGTCACGGCCTCCTCGGGAAGCTCGACGTACTCCCTGCGGCTGTTCGAGAGGTTCAGGAAGATCATCTGGCGCGGGTAGATGGCGAGCACGCGCAGCTTCGCCGCGAGCTCGTCCTGGACCCGCAGGGGCACGTGTATCTGAGCCGTGCGGTCCTCAATGGTCGCGATCGAACGGAGCTCGTTTTTCAAGATGAGGGTTCCGATCAGGGAGATCGGCAGCGAGGTCTTGACGGGAGCGCCGCCGAGGTCGGTCGGCTGCTGGATCTGGGTCGGCTGCTCCTCGCCCGGAATGATGCCCTTGCTGCTGAAGAGATTTCGTCCGGCGATCGCGGCGTAGTCCTCGAGGGAGCGCACCTTGCGCTGGGGTCCTCCCAGGCGAGTCGCTTTCGCGGGGGGCGGATCGGGAATGTAGTTCTCCACGAGCAGCGAACCCAGGTCGGCCAGGAAGTAGGATGCGGCGACGAGCGTCCCGGCCAGCCCGTAGACCGCGGTTCCGCCCTTCTGAAGCGACTTCGCGGCCCACTCGGCCATCGCCACGGGATCGAACTTCTGGGGGATCGACTGGGCGAGCTCGTTCGGGACCAGCTTCGAGAGCCGATCCCGCAAGTGCCAGTCGTCGGATTTACGCCCGAGGGGCGCCAGTACTTTGGCGTTGAGCGCCTGCCCGAAACCGCGCCCGCGCTCGCGAAGCGTCTGCCACGCGGATCGAAGCTTGGCTTTGAAGCCGGGCTCCGGAGGCTGAATCAGCCCCGAACCGGAGGTGGGCGCTTCGGATGCGTTTGGCTCGTCAGGTGAGTCGTCGGACATCTCCGAGGACGAGTGATCGCAAGGCCGATGCCAGGATTCGCCGTGCGAGCGAACGCGAGATGTGGGCGGTTTTGAGTTCCGATTTTCGCGCCGCACCTGACAAATTGTCAGTGCAAGCGCGGTCTGGTAGTTTTGAAGGACATTTTGTCAGCTCGACGCGGGGGATCCGATGGCCACCGAGACTCAGGAAAGCTTCATGAAGTCGCTCTTCTTCGGTGAGATCCGCGAGGAGCTCCTCTTCCCGTTTCCAAGGGTCTCAAACGAGGTTTCGGAGACGGTCCGGATGATCGTCGACTCGCTGCAGAAATTCGGTCGAGAGCATATTCAGTCTGCCGAGTGGGATCTCCAGGGCGAGATGCCGCGCGAGATCGTCTCCTACATGGCCGAGATGGGCATGATGGGGCTCGCTGTTCCGGAGGAACTGGGCGGCATCGGGCTTCCGCAGGGTGGCTACGCGCTGGTCATGCAGGAGGTCGCGACCTTGGATGGGTCGCTTGCCGTGACCCTCGGGGCGCATCAGAGCATCGGCTACAAGGCTGTCCTGCTTTACGGGACCGAGGAGCAGAAGCGGCGATTCCTTCCGCGCCTCGCTTCGGGTCAGCTCGTGGCGTGCTACTGCCTGACGGAGCCGGGCAGCGGCTCCGACGCGGCTTCAATCAAGACGAGGGCGACGTTGTCGCCCGACGGAAAGCACTACGTGCTGACGGGCAGCAAGCTCTGGATCACCAACGGCGGCATCGCGAACTTCATGACCGTGTTCGCGAAGACGGAGACGCAGGAGAAAGGTGAGAAAAAAGAAAAGGTCACCTGCTTCGTTCTCGAGCTGCCCGCCGACGGGATCCAAATCGGTCCCGCCGAGCACAAGCTCGGCATTCGCGCCTCGTGGACGAACGCGATTCACTTCGACGGAGTGAAGGTGCCGGTCGAGAACGTCGTTGGCGGAACCGGCCACGGCTTCAAGGTCGCCATGGGGGCGCTCGACCACGGGCGGCTCGGCGTGGCGGCCGGTGCTGTCGGCCTCCACCGCGCCTGCCTCGAGGCGGCCGTGGAGTTCGCGCGGACGCGGAGGCAGTTCGGCAAGCGCATCGGCGAC
>CAYJTX010000185.1:6098-7021 GCA_964372615.1 uncultured Bacteriovoracaceae bacterium
CCGCCGGTTGCGTCGGAGGGTCCCGGATGGCCATCCAGGCCTCCATCACCCACGCCAACGAGAGAGTGCAGTTCAAGAAGAAGATCGGCGCGTTCGGGATGATCAAGGAAAAGGTCGGCCGGATGGTGATGGACACCTACGTCGCCGAGAGCATGGTCTACATGACCACGGGTCTCATCGACAGGAAGACCGTTGATTACTCGATCGAGAGCGCGATCGCGAAGATCTTCGCGTCCGAGGTACTCTGGGAGTGCATGGACGAGAACCTCCAGATCTGGGGGGGCATGGGCTACATGAAGGAGTACCCCTACGAGCGCTGGCTGCGGGACGCGCGGATCAACCGGATCTTCGAGGGGACGAACGAGATTCTGCGCGCCTTCGTGGCCCTTTCCGGAATGCAGGGACCGGGCGAGCAGCTCGCCGGCCTAGCCGAAGCGATCAAGTATCCACTCAAGGGCCTCGGCCCGGTCAGCAATTTCGTCATCCGGAGGGTCAAGCGCTCAGTCATGGGAGAGTCGATCACCCGCTCCCACCCGACGCTCAAGCGACTGGCCGCCGTGCTCGAGGAGTACGCAAGCGCGTTCGCGACCCAGATCGAGGTGCTCCTCCGGAGGCACGGCAACCAGATCTTCCTCCGTCAGTTCGCACAGAAGCGCATCGCGGATATCGCGATCGACTACTACGGAATGGCCTGCGTGCTCTCGCGCGTGACCCGGGCGCTCGAGGAGCGCGGGGGCACGGAGAAATGCGAGCTCGAGCTCGCGATCGCCGAGGCGTTCTTCATGCGCGCGAATACGCGTATCCGCGACAACTTCAAGGCTATTGACCGCAACGACGACGACCAGATGAAGTTCCTTGCCAACAGGGCTTACGAGATCGGGAAGTATCCGTTCGACATTCTTCAGGGCTAGGGGTGGGGAGCT
>CAYJTX010000186.1:0-7006 GCA_964372615.1 uncultured Bacteriovoracaceae bacterium
CCGCGCCGGCCACCGCACGCCTGAAGAGCCGGTCGCTGCCCGGCGCACGCCTCATATTGAACGAAAGAAAGTATGTCGCCCACAGGGGGTCCACTCGAAGGACTCCCTCCTTCCGGAAGCGCTCGTGGTCAAACGACGGCACCCGCGTGAGCACGTCGACCTGACCCTGCTCGAAGAGATTCGCCGCCGTGGTCTCGTCCTTCACGATCCTGAGCGCGACCATCGGGCGGCCCGCCTGGCGAAGCGCGAGATCCCAGTGCCGAGTGTTGGGCTCAAGCAGGATGAGCTGATCCGGCTGGTGCACGCCGATCTTGTACGAGCCATTCACCGGGTGTTTCAGGGTCCACTTTCCCCCCGCAGCCTCGATCGCGTCCCGGCGAAGCGGTAGCGCGACCGGCAACGTGAGAAGGTCCAGAAAGTACGAGACGGGTTTCACCAGCTCGACGATCAGACGCGCTCCGCCGACCTCCGATCGCAGGCCGAGACTTTCCGCGGGGACTTTGCCCGCGTGGAACTCCCGCGCCCCTCGGATCGGGAAGAGCATGCCCGCGAGCTTTGAAGGCGTGTCTGGCCGAAGCGCGCGCTCGAGCGCGAAGACGAAATCGTCGGCGCTCACGGGACGTCCGTCCGACCACTGCGCGCCGCTTCGAAGCACGAACGTATGCGTCCGGCCGTCGGGCGAGACGCCGTGGCTCTCGGCTGCGCGGAGAGAGAGCTTGCCCGAGCCGTCGTAAGCAGTCAGGCCGTCGAAGAGATTGTGGAGCACGCGCAGGGACGCGCCGTCTTCGGCGAGCGAGGGGTCGAGCGAGACGGGCTCCGACGAGAAATGGATCTGGAGTGTGTGAGGCGGCGGAACTCGCTTCGTCGCCTGGCAGGACAAACCCATCACTGCCAACAGGCTGAGCGTTCCGTTGCAAGCGAGCCTTCCGGCCGGACCGATCCTCAAATGTTTCGCGAGCATGGCGCCCCCGAGCCTAGCAAACGCGTCATGCTCCTGCTACTCTGGCACGGTGGACTCCATCTCGAATTTTCTGAGTGAGCTGCTCGGGACGGGCGCGGCGGGCCCGGGGTTCGGCCAGGCGTTGATCGCGGTTGCGATCGCATACGTGGGTGGGGTTCTCTCCAGCTTAACTCCCTGCGTCTACCCCATGATTCCCATCACGATGAGCGTCGTGGGCGGAATGACCGAAGTGGCTCCGGGAGCGAAGCGCGGCGCTCACCCGTGGAAGGACTTGCTGGCTCGATCGGCGGCCTATCTCGGAGGAATGACCCTCGTCTACTCCGTACTGGGGGTCCTGGCCGGGGTCACCGGCCGGCTCTTCGGCTCCCTCACGAACACGCCGGGCTGGTACCTCGCGCTCGGAGCCATCATCACCGCGGCGGCGCTCGTGATGCTCGACGTGCTCCCCTTCGACCCTGCGGCCTGGTGGGACGCGGCCAGGCGCCGGTGGCGGCACTCGCGCGGCCATCCACACCCCCTTCACTCCTCCGCGCACCACAAGGGTGTCACCTGGGTCGGCGCGTTCGCGCTCGGCGCCTCGTCCGGTTTCATCGCCGCCCCATGCACGACGCCCGTCCTCACGGCCATTCTAGCCTACATCGCGAAGAGCCAGTCGGTCGGCCTCGGCCTGGCCCTGATGATCTCCTTCTCGCTCGGTCTCGGAACGCTGCTTCTGGGTGTCGCCCTCTTCACCGGGGCCCTTCAGATCTTGCCAAGGTCAGGTTCCTGGATGAAAACGGTGAAGACCGCGAGCGGCATCCTGCTCCTGGCCTTCGCGCAGTACCTGATCTTCAAGGCGGGAGGCCTTTCGGGGCCGTAACTGAGCACCATGGCAAAAGCGAGAACGTCAGCACCCTCTCCCCTCCCCTCCCGCCGCCTCTGGACGAGCTTCGCGCTTTCACTCCTTGGGGTCGGTTTCTCGATCTACCTCACGCAGCACTTTTATCTCGTGAGGGAAGGCGCGTCCGCCTTCAAGTCGTTCTGCAACATGGGCGGAGGGATGAACTGCGACCAGGTCGCCGCCAGCCGCTGGGCCGAGGTCTTCGCCGGCCTCCCGCTCTCGAGCTTCACGACCGGCTGGTACGGGGCCATCGCGATCCTCGCCCTCGCCGCCCGAAGCCCCGCCTGGCGCCGGGAGGCGGCCCGCTGGCTGCTGGCGCTCTCGGCATTCGCGAGCGTGATGAGCGTCGTCTATTTCGCGGTGATGGCCAGCGTGCTGCGTACGTACTGCCTCTTTTGTCTCTTCATTGACGCAATCAACCTGCTACTGCTCGGGATCGCCTGGTCGCTCCGGCCCGAGGGCTTCGCAAAGCACAAGCCGGACCTCCAGAAATGGCGGGTTTTCGGGGGAGTCACGGCCGGGTCGCTCGTGGTTTTCGTGGGCGGCCTGGCGCTCGCGAACGTCGACCTTTCGATGTCGCCGGCGACCGTGGAGGACATGGTCCAGAGCATCGTGACCGCGCCGCCGATCGCCGTGAAGAGCGGGGAGCAGTTCCCCTCGATCGGCCCGGCCGACGCGCCCATCACCGTGGTGGAGTTCAGCGACTTCCAGTGCCCTCATTGCGAGCGGGGCGCCCACATCCTCAATACGGTGCTCAACCGATTTCCTGGAAAGGTGCGGGTGGTGTTCCGTAACTTCCCGCTCGACCCCTCCTGCAACCCCAACATGAAGCAGTCGCTTCACCAGGCGGCCTGCGAGGCGGCGCGCGCGGCGATCTGCGCACACCAGCAGGGCCGGTTCCAGGAGGTCTACGAGGCGTTTTTCTCGGATCTCTCGGTGCTCGCGCCTGGGAAGGTCACGGCCATCGCCGAGAGCTTCGTCCCGGACGTCCCGAAGCTCAAGGCCTGCATGGAGGCCCCGGAGACCGCCGCGGCCGTGCGCGCGGACATCGACGAGGCGCTTGCGGTCGGGGTCCAGTCCACGCCCACGTTCTTCATCAATGGCCGGCGGATGCACGGAGCCTTCCCGGTCGCGGCCTGGATCCAGATCATTGAGCGCGTATTTCCGCCCGCGGCGCCTCCGAAGTGACGGCCGAGCCTGAGGCGAGCGCGCCCACCGAATGGTTCGACTCCCACTGCCACCTCGACGCCGACTACGGAGGGAAGTCGGCGGCGGATCTCGTGCGCGAAGCCGGGCTGGCGAACGTCACCCGCCTTGTCTGCGTGGGTGTGGAGCTTGACTCGATCGACCGGGTGCGCGCGATCTCGGAGGCCCACGCGAACGTCGTCCATACCGCGGGCGTGCACCCGCACGAGGCCTCGAGGCTCGTGGAGGCGGGCTCGGCCGGGCTCGAGCGGCTCCGCGAGGCGAGCCGCCACCCGAAGTGCCGCGCGATCGGCGAGATCGGCCTCGATTACTATTACAACCACTCGCCCAGGGACGCGCAGCTCGCCGCTCTGCGCTCGCAGCTCGCACTCGCGCTGGAGGTCGCCCTGCCCGTCGTGATCCATTCCCGCGACGCGGAGGCGGACCTCCTTCCCGCGCTGAGCGCCTACGCTCAGGCCGTGCCGGAAGGCCGCGTGCCGGGAGTCATCCACTGCTTCACCGGGACCGCGGGCTTCGGGCGAGCCTGCCTGGACCTGGGTTTTTACATCTCCTTTTCCGGAATCCTCACGTTCAAGAAGGCCGACGATCTTCGCGCGTGCACGCGTGACTTTCCGCTGAATCGACTACTCGTCGAGACGGATTCGCCCTACCTGGCGCCGATTCCCTTTCGCGGAAGGAAATGCGAGCCCGCGATGACACCTCATACTGGCGCAAAAATAGCGGAGATCCGCGGCGTTTCGCCCGAGGTCGTCGCGCGCGCGACGACGGAGAACGCGCGGCGGGTGTTTGGCGTCTAGACAGAATGATGTGACCCGCCCAGTCCGCGTACCACGGGCTGGGCGGGTCACATCATTCTGTCTAGCGCCGAAGATCACTCGACGCCAGACCTTGGAGCAGGTCCTCCGTCCAGGCCCCGCCTGAGCAGTCTTCCGTCCCCCAGGCACAGGGCCGCCGCCTCAAGCCCGTCGGGTGCGTCCCGGGGCACGCGCCGAATCGATTTCGCGGTGACGCGGACGAACCGAGCCAGGAGGATCGCATCGGAAAGTCCCTGCCGCCGCGCCAGGCTCACGAAGAGCCGCCGCCCGGCGACGGAGCCCAGAGTTTCAGCCACTCTCTCCCTGCGGGCCGCGGCGACCGCCTCGGCGATTCGGGAAAGACCGTACTCCGGGAATTCCGACGCCTCGGCCGGACTGGGAACGGACGTTCCCCGGGTGCTCACGGACGGGTCGGCCGAGACGTAAGTCTGGAGCCGCGAGCGAAAGCCGGTGGCCCTCTCTCCGAAGGCTGCCGCGAGCGAATCCGCCGTGAGCCAGGGGTCGACGACGGCGCCCATGACATCCCGGTGGGTCGACCAAGGCCATTCCAGAGGATCCCGGCAAAGCCCATCGCGGCAGGGATTGAGCGCGACGTAACGCACCTGTCTCCGGAGGTGACGCAAGTCGGGAACCACAGCTGGAACGGGAACGGGCTCCCAGTGTCCCGGGCCCCGACCACTCATCAAGGTGACCAGCACCCTGGAAACGGACCGCCGGTCACGTTCGGGATCGTCGCCCGGGCCGATCAGGTGCAGATGATTCGGCATGAGGCACGCTGCCAGCGCGCGCGGAAAGGCATGTCGGAGAAGCGACCAGGCCCGAGACGCCGCCTCCCATTCTGAGAGAATTCGCTGTCCGCGGGTTCTTGCCACCAGGTGAATCCAAGCCATGCGTCCCATCCATGCCAGGAGGGAGCCGAGCGGGGTGTCCCTCAGAGGGACAAAAACACCATTCTGAACAGTCAGAACGCGCTTTTTGTCCCTCCCAGGGACATCAAACCGCGGCCCGCACCTGGACTCAGGGTCCAGGGAGCAGACTCAGTGCGGCTGACCCAAGAACTCAAAGTGCATGGTGTCCTGCATTTCGTCCCAGCCGAGCCAGTAGAACCCGAAGCGCTCGAAGACCCTGACCCAGCACTCGGGCAGGTCGGCGCGGTCGAAGGGAGAGTCGGCCGGGCGCCGGCACTGGAGCGCATCCGACTTCATGTTGGCGCGGATCAGGAAGGGCTGCGCGGTCTGCTCGCGGCACTCGACGGCGGGCGGCTCGTCCGCATGGGCCGACACGCAGGCCGGCGCGAGCGCCAGCGCAGCTGCGATCGCCGCGACCATGGCCGTCAGCCCGCCGGGCCAGGCGCGGCGCTCGGGCCAGGCGCGGCGCTCGGGCCAGGCGCGGCGCTCGGGCCAGGCGTGGCGCTCGGGCCAGGCGCGGCGCTCGGGCGCGCCCACTCCGGCTTGAAAAAGAAGCGCTCGTACATCCGATTGAGCCCCGTCCACGCGCCGGTCGAAAGGTCATTTTCGATGAAGGTCTTGATCGCGTTCACCTTGGAATCGAGGTCGTCGATGTAATGAACGACCAGGGCCTCCAGGCACATCGGGCGCTTGGGTGAGCCGTACTCGAGCTCACCGTGGTGGGCGAGAATGACGTGCTTCACGAGCAGCTTCTTCTCGACCGGGAACGGGCCCGGGAGGCGGCCGGGCTGGGCCTCGAGCTCGCGGATCTTGCGCTCGACGAGCTCCACGCCCATGACGAGATGGCCGACCAGCCTGCCCTCGTCGGTGTAATCGGTCACCCGGTCGTAGGAAAGCTCCCAGAGCTTGCCGATGTCGTGGAAGAAGCCGCCGAGAAAGAGGAGATCGCGGTCGAGGTACTTGCCGTAGTGCTTCGCGAGGTGGTCGAGAATGCCGGTGATCGATACGACGTGCTCGAGCAGACCCGTCCGGTAGGCGTGGTGGACGCTCTTCGCGGCGGGCGCGCGCTTGACGCGATCGACTGCGTCGGCGTCGTCCTTGAGGACCGACTCGGCCAACGCCTTGTAAAAGGGATCCTTCATCGAATCGACGTAGGCCAAAAGCAGAGTGTAGAGATGCTCGGGATCGAGCGTGCTCTCCGGGATGAACTCGCGCACGTCGAGCTCGTCTTCGCGCAGCACTTGAAGCTTGCTCACGACCACCTGCCGCCGGCCCTGGTAGCTCTGGCACTTGCCCTCGACCTGAACGAAGGCATCGCGAACGGCTTGGCCGGCGTAGCGCGTGACGTCGTCCCAGATCCGCGCCTCGACCTCGCCCGTGCGGTCCATGAGCACGAGATTCATGAACGGCCGACCGTTGCGATCGAACGCAACTGCGCTGAATTTCACGAGAAAAGGAGACGCGACGGGTTCCTTCTCCTTCAGGTCCCGCACGTACTGGGTCTTTCGGGTCACTGGCATGGCAGAGGAGTCCTAGCCCGGTACCCTGACACGAGCAAGGCGCGTATTCACCGGAGCCGGGTGATTTGGACGGAGTGGTACTGGCCCCCATCCAGTGACCACGACGGCTCCAAGCCAGGGTCGGACCTCGAAGCGGATGGTGCCCATGGCCCTCAGCTTCGCGAGGAAGTCGATGATCGGCGAGAAGCGCCCGACCGCCTGAAAAACCACGTCGGTCTCGGGCGCCAGTCGCTCGCAGCCCGCGGACGCAAGGGCCAGGCAGATGCCCCAAGCGACTGCTCGACTGCCCTTTGTGCCGCATCTCAATCCACGCTCCCGTAGCCGAAAGACCGCCCCGTGCTCCACGCAAAGCGTTAAGACTGTCAAAAGAGGGGGAGGCTCGATTACTCTGCCGGCGATGGCTTTCCTTTACACTCCACGGGCACCCCACCGGTGGACCTGGGTGACGCTCAGCGGGCCCGATACCCAAGACTTCCTTCATCGCATCACGACGGTCGATGTCAGGCAGCTCGCCGAGGGGAGCGGCCGGCCGGGCTTCATCCTGACCGCGCAGGGGAAGGTTCGCGCGCAGTTCACGCTCTGGAACTACGGGACCGGCGAGTACGCCTTCGAGTTCGATGCCGGAGAGGACAGCCGATGGAAGGAAGATCTGCTTTCAGCCGTCGACCAGTTCACGTTCGCTGAGAAGCTCACGCTCGCGCCCGTCGACGCGCTGG
>CAYJTX010000187.1:0-6989 GCA_964372615.1 uncultured Bacteriovoracaceae bacterium
GTGCGACTAAAGCTGACCGTTGCGCCCTGGTGGACGGCGTCAGCTTACAGATCGGGCTCCCACTGGGTGCTCCTGGGCAACGTCATGAACGAGTCTCGGCCGCGCGATCCCGCCGGCGCCCTTCGGTCGCTTCTCGCAAGGCAGCCTGCGACCGGGGCGCTGGGCGCACTTTGCGTGGAGCCGGCCGACCGGCGATCGTCGCAGCTGCTCTCTCAGCTGCGAGACGAGCTCGTCGGTGAGTTCGGAGTCGCAGGCCCGTGCCTCCACCTCGGAAGGTGCCCACTTGCACAGGGAAGGGACTGGTGCCATTTCTCGAGCCCGATCGAGCTTCCCGGAAAGTGGTTCAAGAGCTTCTCACTCGGCCTCGGCTCGGTGCGAGAGTGGGTGAAGTACTCTTACCTTTGGCTCACGCCCAGCAGGCCAGATGAGCAGGTTTCCGTCGAGCCGAAGGGCTCGCTCTCAACGAAGATCGCTGCGAGCTCCTGGCGAGTCGTGAGCGATCCCATTCGAGGAGCGGGCGCGCCGTTCGTTCTGCTCTGCCAGCCCGACCGGCCCATTCGGCACATCCTTCGGCCGGGTGAGAAACTGCTGAGGGGAGATTTGGTCAGGCGGCCGGCTGGCCCCCTTTCGGGGGCCAGCGGCAGGTCAAGGCAGGCTCGTCTAGGCAGGCCGGGAAGGCGTGAAGATTGATGACAACCCTGGGGCGGCACCCCCGAACCCACGTACCACTTTTCCATTTGCCGCCACGGTCGCACTCCCATACTTGTGCAGCGCTCATGCCAGAAGCGTTGTCAGAGACAATCCGATGAAACCATAAGACGAATCCGTCGAGTTCGACGCATCGCGTCTGGTGCCGGAGTGCCCTCTCATCGACCTGCGCCTGCTAGGTAGCTGGTCCCTGGTGACAACCTGTCCCCACTGCTATTCTCAAAGTCCGTGGTCGTTCTCGCGCTGGCATTCTTAGCCGGGCTGTCGTCAGCGGCCGCCCCTCCTGAGTCTCCCCGAGTCAAGGGGCCCCCTTCCGGGAAGATCTTTCGATTTCGGATTCCCTTCGAACCCACCACCTTGGACTGGAACCTCGGCGACGTTCCGATCGCCGTGGTCCAAAACGTGATGCGGGGCCTCTTTCGCGTGGATGATCGAGGCCGAGTCGTTCCGGACATGGTCGACACCTTTGAAAGCAAGGGAGGGGGAAAGGTTTGGACGTTTCGACTTCGGAATGGCCTCGTCTGGTCGGACGGCACGCCGCTCATCGCGAAACACGCGGCCGACTCTCTCCGACGACTGCTCGCGCCGGCAACGGCGAGCGGCTACGCGCACTTTCTCTTCGAAATTGAGGGAGCCCGCGCATTTAATCGGGATGGAAAGGCCACCCTGGGCATCTCGACGCCGGACGCGCTCACGCTCGAGGTGCGCCTGGAGCGTGAGACCGCGTTTCTTCCCGCGATTCTCACCCACTGGGTGACCTACCCCGTTCGACTGGACCGGATCGAAGAATACAGCGACCACTGGAAAAATCCGGAGCGTATCGCCGTTCTCGGATCGTTCCGAATTTCCGAGTGGCAACCTCAGACCCGGGTCGTCCTCCTTCCGAATGCGTACGCCGAGACGAAGCCCTGGTTCTCGCGCGCGGAGGGATGGATCGTCCACGACGACTCCACCGCCCTGAACCTCTACAACACGGGCCACCTCGAGTTCATGACCGATCCGGGGGCCGAAAGCTCGAAGCACCCCCACCTCTCCTTCAGACCTTCACCGATCGTCTACTTTCTGGGAATCGGGCCCGGTCATCCGCTCACGAGCTCCCGCGCCGGTGTTCTCGCCCTGTCGGCCGCCATTCGGCGATCGGAAATCCCCACGGCTCTCGGCGCGCCCCACCGCCCCACGCTCGACCTCTGCCCGCCTGAGATCTGGGCCACCCTCGGCACGCCGCCCACGAACTCAAGCATCGACACGATTCCGCTCGAGGGCACGCCCACGCTCGCGCGAGCCCTGCTGAAAGAGGCGGGCTTCCCGGATCCGCTGAAGATGCCCCCCCTCACCTTGCGCTACTTCAACCGGCCCGCGATGAAACTCCTCGCGGAATGGCTCCAGGGCCTCTGGAAAAAGGAGCTCGGAATCGAAGTGCGCCTCCAGGGAGACGAAACGAAGTCCTACTGGACTTCGCTCGCCCACGACTCCGCGCCCCTCTTCGTCAGCTCGAAGGGCGCCTCGTATCCGGATCCGGACTCCTTCTTCAGGCTTTTCGAAAGCGCCGGCTATCAGAATCTGGGCCGCTGGTCGGATGCGGACTTCGACAGGCTCGTCAGGGAATCGGTGAGCCAGCGCGGCTCGGAGCGGCTCGCGTCGCTCGTCGCCGCGTCTCGGAGACTTCTGGTGGAGCGGCCCGCGGCGATCCCGCTCTACTTCCGCGCGACCGGTTACCTGACCCAGCCCTTCGTCGAGGGAATCGAGATCAATCCGCTCACTTCCGTGGACTTCAGTCGGGCGAAGTACTCCGGCCGGAAGTAGCCGCGCCGGCTCTTCGCTGCCTGGCCTCCAGCTTAAGCCGGCCTTCGAAGAAGCGCAGCCCAGAACCCATCGCCGTGAGGCGCATCCTGCGGGTCGAGGCGCCACTCGTGCTCCGGACGAGCGCCCGGAATCGCGGCCCTGAGCAACTCCGCGCCTTCCTCACGTAGCACTGAGCACACGGAGTAAGAGAGAAATCCGCCCGGTCTGACGCGTCTCCACCCCTCCTCCACGAGCTTCCTCTGCGTCGCGAGAATTCCCTTCAGCTCCGCCTCCCGGCGAATCCATTTCACGTCCGGGTGCCGGCCCGTGATCCCCGTGCCCGTGCAAGGAGCGTCGACCCAGACCCAGTCGAACGCGGCATCGGCGCGCTCGGCGAGCGTCGCGCGCGTGACGATCTCCACTCCGGCCTTTGTCCGTGCCTCCGTTGAGCGTAGGAGCGCGAGGCGCCGTTCGTCCTTGTCGGTCGCGGTCACTCTCGCTCCGAGCCACGCCATGGCCACCGCCTTGCCCCCCGGGGCCGCGCAGAGATCGAGAGCCGTGGGCGAGGCAACGACCGAGTCGCGCACGGCCGCATGCATCTCGGTCACGAGCTTCTGCGAGGAGACGTCCTGCACGATCCACTTCCCGGCTGCGAAACCCGGCCACGAGGTTACGGGACCACCCGGCGTCTTTCGGACGGCGAAGGACCCCACGACCGGCCCCGCCTGAAGAGCGCCCTCGGGCCAGCCCGCGGGCGTCGCGTCCTTCGATCTGAGCCAGATCACCGGCCGCTCAAGCCCCGAGAGCGCGAAGGCTCTCGCCCACGCCTCTCCGCGCTCCGAGGCGATTTTTTTCCACAGCCAGGGAGGCAAGCTTGCCCATCTGGCATTCTCGGCTTCGCTGCCGCCCGGAAAGGGCAGCTCCTTCCACTGCTTCCCCTGAACGGCCACCTTGCGCAGGAGCGCGTTCGCGAACTTCGATGGCGGCTCGCCTTCCTTCTCTCGGATGGCATCGACCGTCTCAGAGACAACCTTCGCGGCAACGACCCGGTCCTGCGCGATGATCTGGAAGCAGGCGATCTCGAGCATGCGCCTCAGCCAGCCGGTGGGCTTCTTCTTGAGCGCGATCGCGTCGATCGCGAGATCCAGCCGGCCTTTCCAGCGAAGCGCGCCCGCGGTCACGTCCTGGAGCCAGGCACGAGACTCGGAGTGAGTGCGTCCCCCGGCAAGCGTTTCCAGAACGGTGTCCAGAGGCTCGCAGTCCGAGTGAACCCGGGTGAGGGCGCGTGCCGCGAGATCGCGAGGGTAGGACGGCCGCGTATTCGACGAACGGTTCACTTCAGGCCGGTCCAGAGCCAGTAGATTCCGGGAGAAAGCACCGCCGTCCCGACGGATTCCACGGACGTGCCGTCCAGGAGCCGACGGGCCAGGCGGGTCAGGAAACCGGACGCCTCGCCTTCGGTCTCGAACTCCCCGTCATCGCCCGATCGATCGTCGAGAAGCACGTCGATGAGGCGCCCCTTCCGGCGAGCCGGATAGACGACCGTCGGCTTTCCCTTGATCTTGCCGAGCTTCGCGGCCTCGTCGATGGCGTCCTGCATCGTGCCGAGCTCATCCACGAGCTTGGCCGTCTTGGCCTGGCGACCTGAAAAAATGCGCCCGTCCGCGACCGCCGTCACCTGAGGGAGAGAAAGGTTTCTGCCCTCGGAAACGGCCGCCTTGAACTGGCCAAGAACGTCGTCGACCATTGCCTGGAGCAGAGCCCGCTCATCGTCCGTCATGTCGCGGTGATCCGCGCCCGCGTCTTTGTAGCGGCCCGTCTTGATCGTGTAGCGCTGGATCTTCGCCCACTCGTAAAGCTTCTTCAGATTGGCGAACTCCATGATCACGCCGATCGAGCCCGTGATCGTGCCTGGATTCGCAAATACCTTCTTCGCGCCGCAGGCGATGTAATAGGCGCCGCTCGCCGCCACCGAGCCCATCGACACGACGATGGGTTTCTTGAAATCCTTTACTGCCTCGTAGATCTCCTGGGACGGGGCGACCGCCCCCCCGGGCGAATTGAGGCGAATCACGATGGCCTTGATATCGCCGTCCTCGGCGAAGCGCTCGAGGCGCTTCAAGGTCTTCTTCGAGTCCAGTATGATCCCGGTGACTTCGACGACACCGACGCTTCCACCGCTGAAGAGCGCCTGGCCGACGCCCGACTTTCCTCCGCTCCCCTTCCCTTTCATGAGAAACAGTCCCCCCGAAAGGAGGAGGAAGAGAACGAAGAAGACCCCCGAGAGGATCAGTACGAGCGCCAACGGATTGACGGGCCGGCGCGCCGAAGGCCCGCCTGTGGGGTAGGACATGGCGACATCATCGCCCAACCTCAAAGACGAGACAAGCGGCCGGGTCTGCCAGGCGTCAGAAAGCGCGGTCGACAGTCAGGTGTCGACTCGCTGGGAATGTGTCCCGCGGGACGCTCCCCGAGTTGAATCCGGTTTTCGAGGCACTCCGCTTGCTTTCACTCAGCGACGCATGGGTCGCTCGGTGCTTCAGCTCCTCGTCATTGTTTCGGTCGCGCTCGCCGCGAGAGTCGCCGCCGCTTCGCAGGAATCCGCCCTTTCCGAGCTTCCCAGCGGCTCCGTCCTCCGGTTCTCGGGCCAGATTCTCCCCAAGGAACTGATCACCGAACCCCAGAGCTGGCCTCGCCGCTACCGGGTGTTTTATTTTCAGAATGGAGTCGTCCGGCCGAACGGCCTGGGAGTCGATCTCGACGGCACCTACTGCACAGCCATGTTCTTCTGGCCCGACCCACCCTACGCCATGCCCGTGGTCTCAGCCGCGCGCGAGTTCCGGGTAGCCAGGAAACTCTCGGGAGCCTCGAGCGGAAGCGAAGTCTCCCCACCCACGGGCTGGGCGCACTTGGAAGCCGACCAGGGTCTGATTCGCTGGGTCTCCTGCTGGAAGCACGACGGCACGACACCGACCGGCAGTGACCTGCTCCAGGCAATCGGCCAAGATGCCTCAGGCCGGCCCAGGGCTGTCCTGGTGCTTCCGGACGGACAGGTGCTTCAGGAAGCCGTTCGCCTGGGCGGCTCGGCCCTTTCGGCCGTCATGAGTCCGCCGACCGCGGCGCGCTGCCCCTGACGTCGAGCGGCGACTCCGACCCTGACGTAACGTCAGGGAAAACGGAGTTTCCCCTCCCCCTCCAGGCCGATTCGCTGACGGATCGTCAGGAAATCCTGCCCGGAGAGGAGGGAGAAAATCACTTCTTCTCTTTGCCGTCCTTGTCGAGCGCCGACTTGAGCTTCTCGCCCAGGATGTCGCCCATCGAGGTCTTCCTGGAGCGCTCGCCGACGTAGGACTCATAGTTCGCCCGCTCCTCGGTGCGGCCCAGCTGCTTGATCGACAGGCCGATCCGCCGCTCGCGCGGCTCGATCGAGAGGATCTCCGCCCGCACCTTCTGCTCGACCTTGAGGACGTCGGCCGGCTTCTCGATCCGGTGATCCGCGATCTCGCTCCCGTAGATCAGGCCTTCCACGCCTTCCTCGAGCTCCACGAACGCGCCAAAGTCCGTCAGCTTGGTGATGACGCCGTCGACGCCCTGGCCGACACGGAACTTGGACTTGATGTTCTCCCAAGGATCCCGGTCGAGCTGCTTCACGCCGAGCGAGAACTTCTCGTTCTCCTTGTCGATCGCAAGCACCGCGGCCTTGAGCTTGTCGCCCTTCTTGAACCGCTCCGAGGGGTGCGCGAACTTCTTCGCCCAGGCGATGTCGCTCACGTGCACGAGGCCGTCGATCCCGACGCCGATGTCGACGAAGACGCCGAAGTCGGTCACCGACTTCACCTCGCCCTCGACGATCGTGCCGATCGGGAACTTGACCTCGAGCTCGTCCCACGGGTTCGCCTGCAGCTGCTTGAGTCCCAGGCTGATGCGCTTCTGCTTGGAGTCGACCTCGAGCACCTTGCACTCGACTTCGTCGCCCACGTTGATGACCTTCGAGGGGTGCTTCACCCGCTCGGTCCAGGACATCTCGGAGACGTGGATCAGGCCCTCGACGCCGTCCTCGATCTCGACGAACGCGCCGTAGTCCTTGAGGCTGACGACCTTGCCCTTCACCTTCACGCCGATCGGGAACTTGTACTCGACGTCGTCCCACGGGTTGGCGGTGACCTGCTTGAGGCCGAGCGACACGCGCTCTTTTTCCTTGTCGTACTTGAGAATCTTGACCTTCACCTCGTCACCCACGGCGAAGAGCTCGCTCGGGTGCTTGATGCGGCCCCAGCTCATGTCCGTGATGTGCAGAAGCCCGTCCATGCCGCCCAGGTCAATGAAGGCGCCGTACTCCGTGATGTTCTTCACGGTGCCGGTGACGATCATGCCTTCCTGGAGGTTCGCGAGCGTCTCGGCCCGCTGCATCTCGCGCTCCTGCGCCACGACCGCGCGCCGGGAGAGCACGATGTTGCCGCGCTTCTTGTTGAACTTGATGATCTTGAACTTGAGCTTCT
>CAYJTX010000188.1:0-3871 GCA_964372615.1 uncultured Bacteriovoracaceae bacterium
TCGCGCCTATGGTCGCTCATGAGAACGCCAGCAGCACCCCCTCGATTGCGAAGTGTCGGACAATGAACCCGGGGACGTAGCCCAGGGAACGAAGCGTGCCAATCTCGCGGGTCCGTTCGACGACAACCTTCATGAAGGTATTGAGCACCGACATCGTGACGATGAGGATGATGACGATCAATACGAAGCCCCGGAAGATTCGGAGATAGTCCAGCGTCCGGAGGTAGAGATCGCCGTACGGGTGAACCGCCCAGTCCATGATTGAAAGGTCGAGGCCCGCGGCCTTTGCGTCCTTCGAGAAGCGAGATATGAACCCATCGAGCTTCACTCCCTCCCTGAGATCGACGGTGAACATCGAGATTCGGTCGGTGTCGAGAAGGAGCTGGGCAGTCTCCAGAGGCATCATGAGGTAGCGCGAGTCGATCTCAGAGAAGCCCGCATCAGAGATTCCGGCCACGTCAAGCATCAGCGCGTTGATCTGGCCCCGGTCGGTCGTGGTGGAGACGGAGATCTTGCCAGCGCATTCGAATGGCCGATTCTCTGGCGGGTAGTAGCCGATCGCCGTGAAGGTCGTGGTTTTCGGGTCGAATTTGCAACCCAGAATCGTCGCGAGGGTCTTTCCGATCAGGAGCTTCTGACCCCCGTCAACATCGAGCGGGACGCCGGCGTTCGCGTTCCAACCCCACGCATCGCCGCGGACCTCGCGCCCGCTTTTCACGTCATATCCTTGGCCCAGAATGATTCCGGAGTTGGCGCCCGACTGCGCGGTACCGACGAGATTGAGAAACCGGACTGTTTGAGTGACCTCCGGGTAAGTCGCAAGCAACCCCTCGATCGCCTTTTGTTCGGCCCTCGAGAGGCTGTACTTCACCGCATCGTCCAGGCCGGCCTGTTGGGCTCCGGACTTCTCGACGATGAGATTTCCGTACATTCCCCTGGCTCCGAAGTTGGCCCGGTAAAGCTGCTTCACGCGAATGAAGTAGCTCTCGAAGAGCGTCAAGGCGACGAAGCCGGATGCGAGACTCAACGCTGCGGCGAGGCTATGCTTCCAGTTTGCCCTGAGATTTCGAAGCGCCATCTTGAATTGAACGTTAAACATCGTAGCGCCTCCCTATCGGCCCTGAAAGAGAACTGCGACGGGCATCGAAGTCCGTTTCTTCACAACCGCTCCGATCGCTGCCATTCCGATGGCGAGGAATATCACGGCGAGCGCCGCCGAGACTCCGCTGTTCGTGATCACGAGAAACTGAGCGTCCCCGGCGATTCCGGGCGGCGCGAAGCGGAAGTTGGTGTGGTTGTTCACCAGGTACGCAACCACGTGATTGAGAGTCAGGCCTCCGGTCAGACCGATCGCAACCAGGAGCGCACCCTCCATCAGGAAGATTCGGCCCACCTGGGAGGGGAGGTAACCGATCGAGCGCAGGGTACCGATCTCTCGGGTCCGCTCGATCACGGCCATGGACATCGTATTCGCGAGCGAGATGACCACGACCGACGAGACCAGGAGCAGGAAGAAGCCGGCGGCGGCATAGACGAACTGCGTGACCCCAACGTAGAAGGGGCTCACTTTCTCATCCCGAAAGGGCAACACCTCGACTGGAATTTTCTCGGCCTGGATCTTCGCCCGGAAGTCACGGGTGAAGGACCTCAATTCCCCCCGGTCCCGGAGGTAGATCGCCATGCTCGAAACGCCGTCCGTGTCGTAGAGGCGCTGCAACGTCTGAAGCGACGTGAGTAGGCCGGAGTCTTCGCTGAGCGCCAGGCCCGTCGAGAACCGCGAGACGACGTTGGCGTCCTGAGCGCTGATTCCGCCGTCGAAGGTCGTCGAAATGAGCTGCAGGTCAGTGTTGCCAGGCTGGCCGAAGCGGTAACCCAGCAGCTTCGATATCTCGCCGGTCAGGGCGACCGGATTGGCGACCGATGGGTCCCCCCAGAGCGAGCCCTGGTACTGCATCTTCACGAACTCCCCCGACCAGCGCCTCACCTGTTCATGCTCCAGGACGGCCTTCTCGATCGAGAGATCCACGCCCTGCGCCATGAAGGCGGTGCTCGCCGTTCCCCGGTTCACGAGGCCCATTCCCTTGAGATAGCGGCCGACGAACTCTACCCGGGGATCCGCCTTCGCAAGCGCCGCAACCCTCTCCTGGTTCTCAGCGCTGATCAGGTAACGGCGGGGCTTCGAGTAGAAGCGGTCGAGCGCTCCGTCCTTGAAGACCGTCACATGGCCGTTGTGGTTCAGGTAAATCGAGATGGTGCTCATCCAGCTCTCCGCCCAGAGCACGTAGTCGAAGAAAAGCGACATCCCTAGGTAGCCGAGTACGACCGCCATGAGCGAGAGGAGATTTCTCCTCTTGTTTCGGAAGAGGTTCACCCAGGCGATCTTGGCGAGCTTCGCGTTCATGGAACCAGAACCCCGTCCTTGATGCGGATCGTGCGGGTGACCCGGCCGATGAGCTTCTCGTCGTGCGACGAGAAGAAGAAGGTCACCTTGCGCTTCTGGTTGAGGTCGAGCATCAGGTCCACGATCCGATGCGTGGTATCCGAGTCCAGGTTGGCTGTCGGTTCGTCCGCCAATACGAGCTTGGGCGAGCTGACCAGGGCGCGCGCGATCGCGACGCGCTGGCGCTGACCTCCCGAGAGCTGGTCAGGGCGGTGGTGGATGAACTGTTCCAGGCCGACGTCGGCGATGGCCGCCCTGACCCGATCGGCGCGCTCCGCCTTGGAGATATCGGTACGCAGCAGGAGCGGGAGCTCTACGTTTTCGGACAGGTTGAGTACGGGAATCAGATTGAAGGCCTGGAAGATGTAGCCGATCTTCTGGTTTCGGATGCGGGAGTGACTCGTTTCATCCATCCCGGTCGTCTGCTCGCCGTCGATGGAGATCATTCCGGAGTCGGGTTTGTCGATGCAGCCGGCGAGGTTGAGAAGCGTGCCTTTGCCAGAGCCCGAGGCGCCGATGAGCGTCGTGAACTCGCCGGCTTCCAGGCTGAAGCTCACGCCCCTGATCGCGTTCACCGTCGTTTCGCCCAGGCGGTAGGACTTCCGGACGTCACGGAACTCGATGATCGAATGGGAAGGCGCCGGTCTGGCGCCGAGGTCAGGATTTGCCCGTGACCGGGTCAGGGAAGTAGGCGTCACTTCATTTGTGGCATTCGGCATGGCTTTCGGGCTCCTCGGGGTCTGGATTTCAGTTTCTCTTAGCATATCAGCCTCATAATGCTTCGCATTAAAAGTCAAATCGCACTGCAACCTGGCTCTTGAAGCGGCCAAACTGGGTCATCTCCGTGTCCTCCGCCCCCCGCTGCGCCAGGACGCTTCCCACGAGCGCCCAGCTGCCTTCCGGAGTCCATTCCGCGTTGAAGATGCCCGATCCGCTGTGGTCAGTGAGGCTGTGCAGATAGCGGATGAAATAGGTGATCTTGTCATCGTGACCGGCGTCGCCGATCCGAAGCGATCCGTAAGCGTAGTGGCGGCCCTTGAAATCGAGCCCAGGGGTCAGGAAGGCAGCGGTGTTCGACACGGCGGCAGCGGCTGAGGGTGCCAGGAGAGACGATCTCAGCGCGAGGCCGTACTCGTCCCGGGTCCAGCCCAGGCCGTTGTAGAGATACTCCAGCCGCAGCTCTTCTCCGCCCTCGAAGGAGTAGCGAGCTCCCCCCAGCGCCCGGGCAATGAGGCGATTTCGACCCTGAGGGTGGTCGCGGGTCATCACGATCGTTCCCGGCGTGGCGGCGAAAGGAGCAGGGGTGTAGGGGTCATGGCGGAAGTTCTGGCTCACGTCGGTGTAGAACATCCAGCTTTCGCCCAGCGTAAGCTGCGCAAACTGGCCCAGCCAGTGAGCCTGGTCCTCGTCGGTTCCGGCGATTACCGCGGC
>CAYJTX010000188.1:3971-6961 GCA_964372615.1 uncultured Bacteriovoracaceae bacterium
CAAACTGGCCCAGCCAGTGAGCCTGGTCCTCGTCGGTTCCGGCGATTACCGCGGCCTGGACGCTGTCACTTTCGCCCAACTCGAAAGTCCTCTCGCCCTTGAGCGCGACCTTTCGGCGAAAGGGCTGGCCGAACTGAAAGTCGGAGTCGTTGTTCTTTTCCACCTCGGCCAGGGTGACGAAGCTCAAGTCCTTCTGGGGTGTCCAATTGACGCGGAAAAGGTTTCGTCCGCGAAGATAGAAAAGAGGCGTATGGGTATCGATGAAAAAGCGAAAGACCTGATTGCTCGGGCTGAAGAGCTCGCCCGGACCCCACTGATAGTTCTGGCGTCCGGCCGTGACCGAAATTGTCTCCGTCACGTCCGCGGTCGCGTAGGCCTCGACCCATTCGAGCTCGATGTGCTGGGAGTAGTCGGGTTGCGAGCCGGCCAGGTAAGTGTGCTCCGTGAAGAGCTGGAACCAGGGTTTTGCGACTGCCTGGAAGCCGATGTCGGATTGGATCTTGGCGACCGGGCGAAAGTCCTGAAGCAACCTGTAGCGCGGCTGGGTCAGCAGGGTATTACCGGGATTCGCGCGGTTCGCGGCTCGGTCATCGACATCGTTGTACTCGAGCGCTGAGAAGGTGGTCAGGGAGCCTCGGAGCTTCCACTGCGATGAATCCTCTTCGTCAGCATGTGCCGAAAGCACCACAGCGGCCGTCGCCAGTGCGACAGCCGCCGTGAAATGAGTGAATCGTGGGCTCGCCGGCCGGGTCACGGCCCCGTACCGCCCGCCGCCGTGGCGGGCGCCGCGATCACCGGTGTCTGAATCGCCCTGCGGGGCGCATCCGTTTCGAAGTAGCGCTTCAGCTTGATGAAGTGCTTCTCGAAGCCGTGCCAGATAGCCCATGCTCCCGCAAGCGTCGCGAGGAAGGGAAGGATGAACGCCACCGGGACGCCGAGCGCCCGGGACCCGAAGGCCTCTGAAAGACCTGAGATACTGAGCGGCGACTGATGGAAGAGCCCGAAGACCGCGAAGTGGATGACGTACATTCCGTAGCTGTACTGGCCGAGCATGCGGAGGAATCCGTGATTGAAGATCCGCCTCAGCCAGTGCTTCTCTCCGCCCGTGAGCAGCCAGACGACGAGGGTGCAGGACATCACGCCGACCAGGAAGTAGCCGAACACGACGACGTACGGGTAGAGGTGGCCCTGCTGCTGAGTCTTCGCCAGCTCGCCCACCGCCGAGAAGTGCCCTTCCTTTGCGTAGAACCAGACCAGCAGTGGGATCGACAGAAGCGAAACCAGGGTGAGGGGTTTTCGGATCGCTACGAGGCGGGCGAAATTCGGTGCCTGACTCGCCAGAACCGCGAGCATCGAGCCCATGAGCAGACTGTCGACCCGGGTGGGAGTCATTACGTAGATCGAGACGGGTGACATGCCCGCACCCCAGACGAGGTAAGCGCGAAGCGCGATCGATGCGACGACCCCGACCGCCGAGAAGATCATGAGTCTGCGGCCGGCCATGAAGTACACGAGGAACGGCCAGACCATGTAGAAATGCTCTTCGACCGCGAGCGACCAGAAGTGGCTCATCTCACCAAGCCAGTCTCCCTGCATCGCCAGGAGGAAATTTCCGAAATAGGTCCAGTACCAGCCCTGGTGCTCAGAGACGAACGCGTAAGCGCTCTCGGGGTTGTTGGCCATGTCCATGAAGCGGGGCATGACGAAGAAGTAGATCGCTAAAAACGCGTAGTAGAGCGGGAAGATGCGGAGGAATCGGCGGATGTAGAAATTCTTGAAGTAGCCTTCCTGGGTCTTCGACTTGAGCAAGATGCCCGTGATCAGGAAGCCCGACATCGCGAAAAACCACTCCATGGCGACCCAGTTGAAGTCCATGAGCTGGAGAAACCAATCTTCCCACGCATGGATCGGGGTCAGCTCCAGAAGATAGAAGAGCCGGAAGTGAGCGATCAGGACCAGGAAGAGGCCCAGTCCCCGAATCCCGTCGAGCGCCGTGTAGTAGTTTTTCGGGGCGGGTTTCGCTGAAGGTTGGGCAGGTTGACTCATAGTGCCTCCTGATTCCTCTCGGTTCTATTGACTCGAGTTCGCCGCCAGTTTCGCGGCGGCAGCGCGGCCCTTGAAGTAGGTGACGAGGAGCTGCGCTAGGCCGGCCCAGCGCTTGATTTCGATCTTGGCGCGCTCGAACCACGGCCGGACAGCCGCGTGGTGGTCGTAGACTACATAGGGCCGGGTCGGGCGGCCGTTCAGAATCTCGATCGCGGCGGCGAGGGCCATGTTTCCGTACGAGCGCGCCGTGTAGACCACCTGCGGGAAGCCGATGTTCGCGCCGGCGAGCATCTTGCGGACGGCCGGGAAAATCTCGTAGGGCAGGTGCCTGAGCGGGATCACCTTGAAGAGGAAATCCATCGGCCGGAGACCCCGGGCGACTTCGGCGGCCCGGACCCTACCGAGCATGACCGGCGTCTCAGGCAGGTCGTAGCGGTAGACCACCAGCAGCTGAAGGCCCGCGATGTCGTAGCCTGAGATCACGGGGATGCCCCGTTTCTTCGCAGCCTCATGCATGCGGAACTTGATGACGACCGGTTTCGGGGTCGTGACGTCGATGCCGTCGAAGATCACCGCGACGCCGTCGAGCGCCTCTGACATGTTTTCGTCAGTCAGGCCGTTCTCGAAGATCCGGATCGTCGGGAACGGAGAGATCTCGCGAACCTGGTTCTGGACCGCGACGGCCTTGTTCACGCTGACGTCCTGGATGCGCGCCTGCTGGCGGTTGAGGTTCGAGAGCTCGAAGGGGTCGGGTTCGGCCATCACGATGTTCTCGGCGCCAATTCTGACCAGCGGCTCGACGACCGAGCTACCGATGGAGCCGCAGCCGGCGACGAGGAACTTTCTTTTCCTCAGCTTCTCCTGAGTTTCGTCCCCGATGACCAGCTTGTTTCGGGTGATCAGGGTTTCGTAAAAGGCCTGGTGTTCCATGTCGCTCTCCCTCG
>CAYJTX010000189.1:0-6960 GCA_964372615.1 uncultured Bacteriovoracaceae bacterium
TCCGGAAAGAGCATCTCCGCGCTCACCTTCCGGTGCCAGTGGTGGGGAAGGACGTGCTTCGCCGACGTCCTCGAGCGCGTGCCCTGGTGGTCTTTGACGTACTCTCCTTTGTACTTTTCGTACTCGAAGTTCAGCTTGGCGTAGTGATCCTTGCCCATGTACGCGGGGTCGCTGATCACCATGAAGTCCGGGGGAATCTCGTTGGCGAGGTCCGACGAGAGGTAGCTGTTGAGCCCGATCACCTGGTACCCTTCGGCTACCATGGATTTGATGCGGTCGAGGTCCATGCGCCGGACGCTCGGGCCCGTCGCGAAGACGAAGCACTGCTGTCCACGGAACTTCCCACGGCTCTGCCGGACCGATTTCTGCCAGGAGCGGAAGACCAGACGGTAGAGGACGAAGTGCTTGAGCAGATGCCGGTAGCGGTTCAGGCGGGCGGCCCAGGACTCGTGGATCATGATCGGTGCCCGATGGCCCCTACGGCGAGGGAGCCGCGTCCCGCGCGCTCTTCGGATGCGGAGCGGAGGGAGACCCGAGCGGGGCCTCCCAGCGGCTGCCGTAGTCGGGAATCGGCCGGCGGAACTCCACGCCGGCCCTTCTCAAGAGCTCCGTCGCATGGGCGTCTCCGCGGCTCGTCCGCCAGTGCTCGGCGTAGTCGCCACGCTGGATGCACCATTGAATGTAGCGATCCAGGTGCTTTCCCGGGGCTCCATAGGTGAAGAAGAGGCCGAGCCTCTCTTCGGCCTCGGGGGCTTTCAGAAAGCCCGGGAGGCGATTCTCGAAGCGGACCTGAAGGGGAAGACTCTTGAGGAGGCGGTTACGCGCGACGTTACCGCTGTGCGTCGTCGTCAGCTTCCAGAAGGCCAGGTCCCCCGCTTCGCTGGGCAGGTCGTAGAGCCGGCCCCGCTCGCAATCCCAGAACCGATGCGAGCCCTTTCGAAACTTCACGCCGCCGCTGTGCTGGACATGGTCCTGGGCGTAAACCGCGCCGCGGATCACGTTGTACCTGGATTTCCAGTCTTCCCCGTCCGCATTGTTCCGGTCGACGCTGTCTTTATGAAGGCCCCGGCAGCCCTGGCCCATCTGAAAGTTGCTGTCGCCCCAGTAGACGACCTCGTCGCCCAGCAGGTCCTTGACGATGTCGACCACGCGTCGATCGAAAATGAGGGAGTCCAGGGGAGGCTTGCCGAGCAGGTCGCCCCAGCAGAAGAAAAGCTCCGGACAGGCGGGCTCCAGCCTGGAGTTTCCGCGCCGCTTTTCGGCGTCCCGGACTTTCTCGGCGCCCCGGCGAAGCGCGGTCACCTCCTCGCGGGAGAAAACACCCTGGATGAGGACGAATCCATCTCTCTCAAACTGGTCGAGGTGACGTTGAGTCAGTCTCCGTAACATGCGCGCACCACTCTCTTTTCTTCAACCGTGAATATAATGTTTCACGGCGAAATTCCGTAAAAAAGACAGATCGAGGCGATCCCCGCCGCCGCGAGCGCGGCCCCGATCCGGTGAAAGGTCGCGGGTGAAACCGTTCCGCCGTGGATCTCGAGGGTCAGGACGGTTCCGTAGAGAGTGGGCATGAAAAGGAAGTTGAAGGTGATTCGTGGGTCGATGTACCCCATGGCGAGCACCTGGAGGACGCAGAAGACGAGGTTCCACCGGATCAGCTCCGGCAGCCGCCGGAAGTAGACGATGCTCGCTACGATGCCGATCGGCAGGACCGGAAGCATGGACAGGGGCCAAGACGTTAGAAAGGCGCGGACGACGAGCAAGAGCTTGGCCTGGAACGCGACGGGGGCGGTGAAAACCTTGAAGAACCAGACGCCCTGGTCGAAGGTGGAGACGTTGTGTAGGCGGATCGCCACGCCGTGTCCCCAGTGAAGCCAGCTGAGCCAGAGCAGCAGGGGAACCGGAATCAGGAGGTACCGCGCCGTGAGGCTTCGGCGGCGCCAGGCATAGGCCAGGCCGGCGGCGAAGAGGCAAAGGAGCTCCTTCACCATGAGGGATGCGGACAGTCCGGCGAGGCCAAGCCAGGTGAACCTCTCGCGGAAAATCACCGGAACCCAGACCATGACGAGCTGCTGAAGGTTCTCGGGAATGGGGTTGGCGATGTAGGCCGACGCGCCATAGCTGCTGGCGTAGAGCACCTGGGCCAGCCAGACCGATTCCGGAGTCTTCAAGTACGGGGTGAAGAGCTTTCGGATCCCGATCAGCGTGAGGAACGCGATCAGGAGATTCAGCGGGATGCCGAGGAACATCGCGGCCGCGAACCGGAACTGATCGCGAGGCACGGGGATGTGGTTCCAGGCCGCGTCCGGAAGGAAGGTCTCGACGAGCCAGATCCCGGGCTTGCTCAGCACGAAGAGGGCGAACGGATAGGCGGGCCTGACGAGAAAGTAGAAGCCGCAGCGGGTCTGCTCGATGAACTTCTTCGGAAAGTCGCCCGCGCAGGCTCCGTAACCCGGGGAGTCGATGTTGAGCGTCAGCCCGATCGGGGTTTCGTAGCAGCTCCCAGGGGGGTAGTGCTTGTAGATCTGGAAGACGGTCGCCCGAAGCACGAAGGCGACGACGATCAGAAGGAACGGCAGATACCGGAGAAGTTTCTGTCTCACCTGCCGGCGAGCCTACTTGAATCGCCCGGCGGTTAGGGAGAGAAAAGAACTCGCATGGGGCTTCGTCTCGCGGACATCCGGACGGAAAGGCAGTGGAAGATCGAAAGTCTTCTGGCGGATCGGCTCGAGCGGGAGAAGGGCCTCTTTCTGGCGTCGCTCGCGGGCCTGAGCCTGCCCCGGGAGGAGCGGGACCGGGTGCTCGAGGCGCTCGAGTTCTCTTTGGCGGCATCTCCGGCCGGCGGGGGGGACCTGATTTACGGCGCGCATCCGGTCCGAGTCGCTCGTTTCGCGGCCGAGTGGCTGGCCCCGTGGAAGTCGTCCCGGCCGGGAGAAGTCCTCGCGGCGTGCCTGATCCACAACGCGATCGAGAAGAAGCTTCTCGCGCCGGAAACGGTGCGGGCCCGGCACGGCGCCTGGGTCGCGGATTCGCTGGCCACGCTCACGGTCGATCGCGAGGAGATGGCGACCGCCCCGGGACGACAGGCCTATTACGACCGGCTCTCGGGGAAGGACGCCGAGGTCCGGGCGATCAAGCTCTTCGACAAGTTCGACAATATCTTTTCCCTCTGCCTGAATCCGGACGAGAAGGTGCGCCGGGGTTACCTCGACGAGATCGTGGCGTACGTCCGCCCGATCGCCGAGGAGGTGGCCCCCTCCCTGGTTCCGTACCTGGACGACCTGCTCGACGACGCGAGGGCGATCGGCTACTTCAGGCCGGCCGTCAGGTGAAAAGCAGCCGGATCTCCTCGAGCCCGGCGCGGTGCTTCGCTAAATCCGAGTCCCAGCGCGGGTCGCCCCTGAGGTAGTGCAGCTCGAAGATGACGGTGAGCCTCCGCGCCACCTCTCGCTCGGCGAAGGGAGCGAGCGCGGGCAGGTCGAAGCTCGCGCCGGCGACCCGCTTGAACCCCGCGAGGTCCAGCGCCTCGCGGACGATGGCCTTTCGCCCGAGCTTGAAGAGCGCGAAGGCGACGCTGGTTTCGTATGCAATGACCCGAAAGCTCTCGAGGTCGATCACGGCCGCCAGCTCGTCATTCCGGTAAAGGAGGTTATGGGGATGGAGGTCGAGGTGCTGGAGCCCGGACGGGGGAGGCTCGCCTCCGCCGGCGCAGATCGCATGGACTCGGGGGAGTACGTCGGCGACGGCCCGGTCGAACTCCGAGGGGGGATTCCGGACGCGGGCCGCCACCTCCTCGAGAATGGGCGCGGGTGCCCAGCTCGCGTAGGGCTCGCGCTGCGCGGGGATGGGGTCCAGCTCCCGTAGTGCAGTGCGAAACGCGTGGAGCGTGGGAAGCAGATCGCCCAGCGCGGCTTTCGTTCCCGGGAAATAGTCGGCCGCGGCGAACGGCTGGAGGTACGCGAAGGTTCCATCCGCATTCCGGGTGATGGGCTCGCCCCGGTCGTTCCCGGCGAAGGACGCCACCGGGATGCCGCCCTCCCGGAGGGCTCCGGAGATTCGGGGAAGCTCGAAGACGGTGGCGCTGGCGGTGCTCGGGAGGATTTTGAGGTAGGAGTCGCCCACCCGGAAGTTCGACGAGTTGATTCCGGGGCCGCCGATCCGGCTCACCTCGGGCGGCGAGCGAAACCGTGAAGCATAGGCGCCTCGCAGGAGGTCGTGAATTCGCCGCACGTCCTCGGGCGGGGCGGGAACGAGCTGGGCCGCGCTCGGGGTGTGGTTGTCGGGACCGAAGAGCTTCATTCAATACAGGCCGCGCGTGAAGCCGCCATCGACTGGAATCGCGGTTCCAGTGACGTAGGAGGCCTTCGGACTGCATAGGAAGAGCGCGAGCTGGGCGAACTCCTCCGGGGACGCGAGGTAGCCGATGGGCAGGTTCTTCGCGGATTCGGCCTGAACCTGCTCCAGCGTGAGGGATTCCTTTTCGGCGCGCAGCCGCATCAGATTCCGCGCTCGATCGGTCAGCACCGCCGAAGGCAGGATGCAGTTGACGGTGACTCCGCTCCGGGCGCATTCGGTGGCGAGCGTCTTTGAGAGGCCGAGAACGGCAGGCCGAAGCACGTTCGAGAGGAACATCCCCGCGAGGGGCTCCTTCGCGGACACGGAGAGGACGTGGAGAATCCGGCCCCAGCCGCGCCGCTTCATCTCCGGAAGACAGAGGCGGGTAAGCCGGATCACGGCCCTGAGGTTGATCTCGAGGGCGGAGTCCAGCTGGGCATCCGTGACGTCGTCGAAACCTCCGGGAGCGGGCCCGCCCTGGTTATGGATCAGAATGTCGATTGGCCCGAGCTTCGAGCGGGTGACCTCGACCACCTGGCTCAGATCCTGGGGTTTGGCGAGGTCGGCGACCTGGTGGATGACTCGGCCTCCGCCCAGGGCCGCGATCTCCTCGCTGGCCGCGACCAGCGCGCCCTCGTTTCGGGCGAAGAGAGAAACGGCTGCTCCCTGCCGAGCGAGCTCCTTGGCGATCGCTTTTCCGATGCCGCCACTCGAGGCGCAAACCAGCGCCACCCTTTGATATAGTTCGAGGTTCAGCATAGGATCCACCCTTATTATGTCGGGTCCGGCAAAGTCCAGGAGCAAGGTTCTTGCGCTGATTCAGGCGAGAATGGGGTCGACTCGGCTGCCCGGAAAGGTGCTCTCCCCGATCCTGGGTAAGCCGATGCTTCAGTGGCAGCTCGAGCGCCTGGAGCATTCTCGCACGATCTCGAGCGTCGTGGTGGCGACCTCGAACCAGCCGGCGGATGACGCGGTCCAGCGGTTCTGCGCGGCGGGAGGCCACTCCTGTTACCGCGGATCCGAGACGAGCGTCCTGAGCCGCTTCCACGAGGCGTCGCTGCAGTACCTGCTTCCCGCGGAGCGCGGCGATGCCGTCGTGATCCGGCTGACGGGCGACTGTCCGCTCGTGGATCCCTTCCTGATCGACGAGGGCGTCGAGCTCTTCCTCGAAAGCCGCGACCGAGGCTGCCGTTACCAGAGCTACGATTCGAAGCTCCCGGATGGAATGGATTTCGAGGTTTTCACCTGGCAGGCGCTCGACGAGGCCATGCAGGGCGAGACGGACGACTTCGAGAAGGAGCACGCGACGCCGGTATTCTGGCGGAACCCGGATCGGTTCGGGATGACCGTGTTCACCCGGAGCGGAATCCCGGAGGGGCTGCGGTTCTCGGTCGACTACGCAGAAGACCGGGAGCTCGTCGAAGGCGTCCTGAGGCACCAGCAAAAGGCCGGAAAATTTCTCGGGGTCCGGGAGATCGCCGAGCTTCTGGAGACGGACGTGGCGCTTCGGAAGATCAACGCGAACATCGTCAAGAACGAAGGTCTGTTCAAGACCTCGTTCGCGACCCCGAGGTTCCGGACGCGGGTGAGGGGAGAGGACGTCGCGATCTACGGCCTGAGGGCTCCGGCGCAGCGACATCAGGAGCTCGAGGGTTGGGCGCGGGGCCTCGGAATGCGGGTCTGGGACGAGGTGCCGCCGGGCTGGCAGTCGGTCCGGCTCGAGGGCGACCTGGCTGCGAACGTCGCCCGGCTTCGCCGGGCGTCCTCGGAGTCGGGGGAGTCGAGCGGGATCGTGCTGGAGACGACGGATCGCGGGACGCTGGCCGCGGCCCTGACCTATCTCTGCCAGACCCGCTTCATGGAAGCCAAGCAGGGGCATTTCTCATGACCCAAGACCGGTATCGAAAGTCTGAAGCGTTCCTGGAGCGGGCGCTCAAGAGCATCCCCCTCGGCTCGCAGACCTTCAGCAAGAGCAAGACGCAGTATCCCCTGGGCGTGTCGCCCTATTTCATCCAGAAGGCCAAGGGCTCGCGGGTCTGGGATCTGGATGGCAACGAGTACATCGATTTCGTGAACAGCCTTTGCTCGATCACGCTCGGCTACGGCGACCCGGACGTCACGGCGGCCGTGCGCGCGCAGCTCGAGGAGGGGGTGATCTTCTCGCTCCCGCACCCGGTCGAGACCTTCGTGGCCGAGAAGATCATCGAGCTGGTTCCCTGCGCCGAGAGCGTGCGGTTCGGAAAGAACGGCTCGGACGCGACGGCGGGAGCGGTGCGGCTGGCCCGCGCGTTCACGAACCGGGACCACGTCGCAGTCTGCGGCTATCACGGGTGGCAGGACTGGTACATCGGGAGCACCACGCGCAACCGGGGCGTTCCCCAGTCCACCCGCGAGCTCGTTCACGCGTTCGCGTACAACAAGCTCGACAGCCTGCATGCGGTCTTCAAGGAGTATCCAGGCCGGATCGCGGCCGTGATCCTGGAGCCGATGAACGTGGCGCGCCCCGAGGGCGGGTTTCTGGAAGGGGTGCAGGAGCTCGCTCGGCGCGAGGGCGCGGTTCTCGTCTTCGACGAGACGATCACCGGCTTCCGCTTCGCGATGGGAGGGGCGCAGGAGTACTTCGGC
>CAYJTX010000190.1:0-6944 GCA_964372615.1 uncultured Bacteriovoracaceae bacterium
AGCTGCTGGACTCCAACCTGTCGGGGAAGAAGACGGTCTTCCTGCCGGCGGAGGACCTCTCGGCGAGGATCGCGAAGGCCAGAAAATCCAGGTGAAGGCAGGAGTCGTTCACCGGATACGGACCCAGCGTCAATTCGGCCTTAGGCGGAGACGCCATCGAGCCCGGAGGCGCGATGGAGGCCCGAAGCGCGCTTGAGCAGCCCGCTCGGAAGGCCTCATGGGGTCCAGTCAATTTCGTACTCGACTGTGAGCGCGGAGTGATCGGAGAGCGGCTTGCCGCCCATTTCCTCGGTGAACTCCCGTGTGTAGGAGACAGGACGGATCGAGATGCCGGGCGTCTCTCGGAAAAACTGCCGGTCAACTGATCGGCCGCCGTCGCTCCCGCAGCCCTCGCATTCAAAGGCTGCATCGCGCAGGCCAGTAAACGACAGGAAGCTCAGGTAGTCGGGATCGTCCGGACGGAAGTTGAAATCGCCCGGAAAGATGAGGAGCGAGTCGCTCGGGCGGGTGTCGAGCAGCTCGCGCAGCTCCTGCACCTGGGAAAGGCGCACGTCGAGACACTCACGGGCGGTTGCCCAGAAGTCCCACTCAGGATCGGAGTTGAGGTGCGTATCCGCAATTTCAATCGGCACGGACGCACCTGGCAGGTCGACCGCCGCGACGACCGCGCCCTTGCGGGTGAAGCAGTCGAAGCGCTTGCAGCGGGAAAAAACGGTCCGAGCGGCGGCGCGGGCGGAAAACTCGCTCAGGATGAAGAGGCCTGAGTTCGCGCGAGGCAGCCGCATCGACGGCCCGCGAACGACGTAGGGGTAGCCGGAGGTTCTGATCAGCTCGGTAGCGCGACCGTGGAAAGCTTCCTGGAGGGCGACGATGTGGGGCGCGGTGCCGTCCGCGCGGCGGCGCGCGAGTATGCGCCCGATCTCGCGGTAGCGGTCGTGGTCCACGCCGACCGGCAGGGGGAGCGCCGCGATGTTGTAGCTCATCACTCTGAGACGGAATGGCTCTCCCGCCGCGTGAGCGGTTTCGCAGGCCGACAAGGCGAAAAGCAGGGCGGCGCCGGTCAGATGAATCTCGTGAACATCTTCCTGCTCTCCTCAAAGACGTAGGAGGCGATCCACTGCGCGTCGCCAGGCATGATGGCGCTGAACTGCAGCCCGATCTTCACTCCCTTGATCTGCCGTCCGGCGGGCAGCACGCGCATGTGGCGAATCTCAGCCGACGCGACTTCTACCACGCGACTCCTGAGGGTGATGGACAGTTTCTGCAGGATCATGCCCGGATGGTAGAAGCTCTCCTCCTCGTCCGCGACCACGATCGCCAGCCCGCTCGCGCTGATGTCGATGACCCGCTTCGTAAGGCGAGTTTCCGGAAAGATCGGGTCCTGGAAAGCGAGCTTGAGCGCGTGCGTATCAGGAATCGTGTACCGCATGTCCTTGCGCCTCTGCACTTTGAAGAGTTTATCGGGAGACCGGAAACGCAGTCCGCCGGAGTCCGTTCCGATAAAGATCGTCTTGAAGAAGAGGTTCGCGCGCGAGAGGGACATGCTGAAATAGGTTTCGTTCGAACCGGATTTGGCGAGTTCATCCATGAACTTCTTCGGTTCGAGGTCCTTCGGTATCCACGCGTAGAGGACCTGGTCGATCTCGCTGAACATGCTGAGGTGCGAATTGATCACCAGCTCCTGATTCCGAGTCCAGATCATGCAGGAAGCGAGAGTTTTGGCCCCTTCCCGAAGCAGTTTCAGCTGTTCCTCCGCACCTTCTACGGGCTCGAACTCCCGAAATGCAGCGGCCTTCTGGTCGCTTTCCGATGGATTAGACAACCATGACCTTTCGGAGCAGATCGAGATCCTGAAGTGCCTTGCCGGATCCGCGGACGACGCAGGTCAGGGGGTCTTCCGCCAGGGCGACGGGCAGACCGGTCTTCTCCTTGATCAGGATGTCGAGGTTCGCGAGAAGCGCACCTCCGCCTGCCAGAATGATTCCATTGTCGACGATGTCAGCGGCGAGCTCCGGCGGGGTCCGTTCCAGCGCCGTCTTGATGGCGTCGACGACGGCCGAGACCGGCTCGGCGAGCGCGTCCCGGATCTCCTCGGAATTCACCTCGATGGTCTTGGGAGCGCCACTGATGAGGTCCCGGCCCTTGACCTCGTAGGCTTTCTCTTCCTCGAAGGGGTAAGCGCAGCCGATCGAGAGCTTGATCTGCTCCGCGGTTCGCTCGCCGATGAGGAGGGAGTACTTCCGCTTGATGTACTGCATGATGGCGTCGTCAAACTTGTCGCCGGCCACGCGGACCGACTTTGAGTAAACGATGCCGCCCAGCGAGATGACCGCGACCTCAGTGGTGCCCCCGCCGATGTCGACGATCATGTTCCCGCTCGGCTCGCGGATCGGCAGCCCGGCGCCGAGCGCCGCGGCCATGGGTTCCTCGATCAGGTAGACTTCGCGGGCACCGGCTGACTGCGCGGATTCCTTCACGGCGCGCTTCTCGACCTGGGTGATGCCGTTCGGGATGCAGATGATGATTCGGGGGCGGATGAACGTTCGGCGTTCGCTCGATTTCTGGATGAAATACTTGAGCATCGACTGAGTGACTTCGAAATCCGCGATGACACCGTCTTTCAGGGGGCGAACCGCGATGATAGAGCCGGGCGTTCGGCCGAGCATGTCCTTGGCCTCCTTGCCGACGGCCAGGACGCGCTTCTGGCCGCGCGTGTTGCAGTGAATGGCGACGACGGAAGGCTCGTTGATGATGATGCCGCGGTCTTTCGCGTAAACGAGGGTGTTCGCGGTGCCCAAGTCGATAGCGAGGTCGTTGGAGAAGAAGTCGAGAATTTTCTTGAGCATCTTTTTTCTAAGTGTCGGCGCCTACCACCTGTAGTGCCGGATGTGCTCCCCCCGTTCGGCGATTTCACTCATCGACTTGATTCCGATCTCCAGGTGCATGTCGGTGAAGTTACGGAAGACGGCTTTGGCTGATTTCTTCGTCTTGATCCCGCCCCGGCGAAGCGGCAGGTCGGAGACCAGAAGCAGCGCGCCGATCGGCACCTTGCACGCGAAGCCTGCTACGAACAGAGTCGCGCACTCCATCTCGATCGCGAGCGCCCTCTCTTCGTAGAGCTGAGCCTTGAAGCGATCGTCAAACTCCCAGAACCGGTAGTCGGTCGTGTGCACCACGCCCGTTCGGTAGTCGTGGGTCTTTTCGTAGAGGATCTGGGATACGAATTTCTGAATCTTGAAGGTCGGCAGCGCGGGTACCTGAGAAGGCATGAAGTGCTGGGACGCGCCTTCGTCGCGGATCGCGGCGGTGGGGAGGATGAAATCACCTACCTTGAGCGAACGGTGGAGCCCTCCGCACATGCCAAGCAGAAGGACCGCCTTGGGCTCGATCGTGGCCAGCAGCTCGATGATGAGGGCGGCTGTCGGCGAGCCGATCGAGAAATCCACGATCGTGACGTCCGCTTTCTTGCTGTGGACGATGCTCATGGCGGAGCCCTTGGTCCGCTCGTCGCCGCAGAGGTTGTGAAAGCGCTCCAGATAGTAATCGAAATTCGTCAGAATGATCTGCTTTCGGAAATGCTCCGGCGGGCTTCCCGTGTAGCGCTCGAGCATGTCGCGGGCGATGCGGAGCTTGTGCCGGTTCGCGTAGATCCGATTCGTGTTGGGAACCAGGAAAGGGTTGATGTAGGGAAGCTGACCATTGAGCTTCCCGCGCGACACTTTGGACGCGCCGTGTGATCCCCGTTTCGATGCAGGTTTGCCCACTTGCACGGCCACAGCTTACATATCCGAGGAGAATGAAACAAGACGCTCCCAGGGGATAACTCAGCGTGTTACCAGGTACTTCATGGCAGCCCGCCGACGGCAAGGCAGCATTCATTACGTTTTCAGCGTGATCGCAGTTTCGCTGGCGGTGTTCGCGGTCGGCGGTTGGGCAGTCTTTCGAATCTACCGTTCGGAATTTCCCGACGTGTCAGTTCTAGCGACTCAGTTTCCCGTGGTTCATTACGAGGGTCCGAAGGCGCCACCTCGAGTTTCGCTCCAGCGGGCGAAGCCTTCGGGTTGGACGAGGCTCGGCGAGATGTCCAAGGTCGCGGTGGGAGCAGTGGTCGTCAGCGAGGACCGGGCGTTCTTCAGCCACAAGGGCTATGATCCAGCCCAGATTCGCGAAGCGCTTGAGGAAGACGTGCGTGAGGGTCGATTCGCGCGGGGAGCAAGCACGATCACGCAGCAGGTGGTCAAGAACGTGTTTCTGAGCAACGAGAAGTCGGTCTGGAGGAAGTTCAAGGAGCTGATCCTCGCGGTGCGCCTGGAGGAGGCCGTGAGCAAGCAGCGGATTCTCGAGGCCTATCTGAACGTGGCGGAGTGGGGAGAGGGGATCTTTGGAATCGGGGCGGCCGCGAGGCGTTACTTTGGAAAGTCTCCTCAGGAGCTGACTGCCAAGGAGGGGGCGTTTCTCGCGATGCTTCTCCCGAGCCCGAAGCGATACAGCCAGTCCTTCCGGCGAAAGGAGCTGACGCGCTATGCTCGCCGAACCGTGCGTGACATTCTCGACAAGATGACACAGGCCCATTACCTCTCCCTTGAGGAGCGAGACCTGGAACAGGAATCGCCCCTCTCGTTCGAGGAAAGAGCATTAAATTCAGAGGAAATTTAAGGGCTTGACTCGGGCTGGTGAAACCAGACAAAATAAGAACAGTATGACTTCTCGCCGCGCCCGTACCTGGGCCGCAGTAGGGGTTTTTGTTTCCGCCGTCGCCGTTGGCTTATGGGTGCGCGTCCACGGGATGCCGGATTCGAGAGATGAGGACCGCGCTCGTGCTCAAGCTCAGTTCGAGCGGGAGGCGCGGGGTCGCGAAAAGGCGAGATTTGCGGAAGCGGTGTCGCGCGGGCTGGCGCCGGGAGAGCTTCCTTCAGAAGTCGACATGGAGATCGCGGGCGCGCCGGAGCGGGTCGTGATTCAGTACACGTTCGACGCGAAGCTGCAGGAGGCGGTTCAGGAGGTCTTTCGTTCCTATCGTCCTGACTACGGAGCGTTCGTCGCGATTGATCCGGAGACGGGCCGGGTACTCGCGCTCGTGAGTTACACCGACCGCGCCGCCGCGAAGGTTCCGGGCGAGCCCCTCGCGCTGCGCGCGACGTTTCCGTCGGCATCGGTATTCAAGGTCGTCACGGCCGCGGCGGCGATCGCCGAGAGAAATTTTTCTTCCGAGACGGTCATTCCCTTCAATGGTCGAAGCCATACGCTTTATCGAGGGAACGTCCTCAAGACCCAGCTCACGCGCTGGACCCGCTACGTCACCCTCCGCCAGGCATTCGCGCAGTCGGTGAATACGGTCTTCGGTCGCATCGGAGCGCACACGGTCGGAGCCGAACAGCTCAAGGAGTACGCCGGAAGATTCGGGTTCGGCCGCGCGATCCCGTTCGACCTGCCCGTGCAGGCGGGGCGAGCCGACATCGGCGAAGACGCCTGGGAGCTCGCCGAGGCGGCCGCGGGCTTCACCCGAGAGACGACGATGAGCCCGCTCCAGGGCGCGCTGATCGCGGCCGCGGTCGTCAACGAAGGCGTCATGATGGAGCCCTATGCGATCGAGTCGGCTCATCGTCAGGATGGAACCGAGCTTCATCGGGCGGTGCCGGGCGTGATGTCGTACGCGACCGACGCGGTGACGGCGCTCGAGATCCGTGACCTCATGCGTGAGACGGTCTCCAAAGGGACTTCGACGAAGTCCTTTCGCGGCTTTTTCAAGGGCGACCTCTCGCTTCTCGACGTGGGCGGCAAGACGGGCTCGCTGAGCGGCCAGGATCCACCCGGAAAGTACGACTGGTTCGTGGGTTACGCGGATTCCGGCTCCCGCCGCGTGGCGGTCGCGGCTCTCACGATCCACGGGAAGTACTGGAAGGTGAAGTCGTCCTACATCGCCCGCAAGGGTTTCGAGACCTACTTCAAGGGCCGTGCAGGCGATCGCTTTGCCGGGCCGGCCGCCGGCCGCTGAAGATGAGGGCCGTCGTCCAGCGGGTCAAATCGGCGCGCGTGACGGTTTCGGGCGAGATCGTCGGAGAGATCGGTCCTGGGCTCGTCACGCTTCTGGGCGTGGGGTCGGCCGACGAGGCGGCGGATGTCGACTGGCTGGTCCGGAAGATCGTGAAGCTGAGGATTTTCGAAGATGGGGCGGGCAAGATGAACCTCGCCCTGGCCGAGGTGGGCGGCGCGCACCTCATCGTGAGCCAGTTCACGCTGTATGGAGACTGCGCGAAGGGAAATCGCCCGAGTTTTATCTCGGCGGCTCCCCCCGAGCGCGCTCGCGAGCTCTATGACCAGGCACTCGAGACAAGCCGCGCCGAGGGAGTCGTGACCGCGGGGGGCGTTTCCAGGCCCACATGGAGCTCGCCCTCGTGAACGACGGGCCGGTGACGCTCATGCTGGAGAGCGCGCGCGAATGAGACCGATCCCGCGAGCACTCGGCTGGTTTCCGATCGCGGTGGGCGTCTACACGACGGTGTTCTACGCATGGCGGGGCGAGGCGACGGCCGCCCTCTGGGTCTGCAACATCGCGAACTTCACCTTGGGAGTTGCGATTCTGGCGGCCCTGCCCCGCTGGGCGATGTTTTCGGGCATCTGGCTCTTTCTCGGCACCCCGCTCTGGGTCTGGGATAACTTCGTCCGCGAGTGGTACTTCACGCCGCAGGCCTTCTGCGAGCATGTCGTTGGGTCGGTGCTCGCGGCCTGGGCCGTGAGCACCTGGCCCTGGCGCGGCCGGCGCGTCTGGCTGCCTTCGCTGGCGGTCTTTGCCGCGCTTCAGGCGATCACGCGCTGGGTGGGTGATCCGCGGCTCAACGTGAACGTGAGCGCCGAGATCTATCCGCCGTTCCAGCCCCATTTCTCGAATTACTGGGCGTACTGGGCTTTCAACCTGGTGCTCATGATCCCCTCCGTGGTCGGGG
>CAYJTX010000191.1:0-6936 GCA_964372615.1 uncultured Bacteriovoracaceae bacterium
GGATCGCGCCCGAACCCCGATAAAACCCGGTTTCGCGGCGGAACAAGTTGTTCGGACTCGAAACCGCGTTTTAGCGGGTTTCGGGCGCGATCAAATTATCCAGTCACTTCATGATGTCTAATCGCCTTTAGAAAGAATAGGTCGCGAGCATCCGAAGCCTCGGGCCTCCCCCACCCCCGCCCCGATCCCCGGTCATCTTGTCCACGCCCATTCCAAGACCCAAGGACTTCCAGCGGAGGGGCTCAGCCCAGAGGTAGACACCGCCATGCAGGTGACGAGTAGTCTCCGTGAAGCTGCCCGAGAAAAACCCGCTCGTCGAGTTGGAGGTGTAGGTCCGCTTGATCCACGCGTAGGAGACCGTTGCGCCCGCCTCCAATCTCCGGAGGTCGAAGAGCCGTCCCGGCGTCTCCGGAAAGAGCCGGTACCCGACCTGCGCCTCCGGAGCGTAACCTGTGATCTCGAAGATATAGCCGTCGGGAAGGGAAGGATGGGTGAGCTGCTCCTGGTGGCGAGTCACTCTCACCCCGACGGACCAGGTCCATCGCGAAGGAAAAAGTCGGGAGTACTGAAGCAGAAACGCGGCCCCCGACTCCGCGGCGGGCGTGACGGGGCCTAAGCCGATTCGGTGGCCTCGCGCTTCGGGCTCCTTCTCGAACGAGAGCGTGAAGAATCCGCCGGGCTTTCCCTCGACGCCGCGAAGCTCGAGGGTTCGTTCTCTCCTCCACCAGTCCGGCTCCGTTTGATCGGGCGCGAAGCGCGCCTCCGATCCAGAGAAGCCAACGGGCTTGCCGTCGAGCCAGACCTCGCTGACGGCCCCCGAGGTCCGTATCACGACCTCGGCGCCCTCCGCTCCCCAGCGGGCCTCCTCGACGAGTGGGATCGCAACGACGACTGGACTCTCGACTCGGCCCCCGGCCGTCACCACCAGCTCCAGCGCTCCCCGGGCATCCACCTGCGCGAAGTAGGGGCGCTTGGGCTCGTCCGCGGCCCGGATCTCGACGCCGCCCACGCGAAGGCCTTCGGCTGGAGAGCTCCGCTCAATCACCGAGCGGCCATCCACCGAGACCGCGAGCGGCTCGAGAGTGCCCGTCACGGTCGCAGGTACCGGGCTCACCTTTGGCAGCAGCTCCCGCGCCTCGGCCGCCCGGCCAACCGCGAACGCAAGCGTCACCGCGAAGAGTGAGAGGGCGAGGGTTTCGTTGATAGGTCTGCGTGCGTGCATTGGAAGTCTCATCGGGGACCTCACCAGACTAGCGCGTCAAGTCTTCCCGCAAAAGGCCCAGCCCCTCCCGAGGGCGCATTCGCCGACGCGGGAGGGGCTGGTTCAGCGGTCGAAGGCCGAAGAAGCGGTTACGAGCAGGTCCCACCGTAGGAGGCGACGACCGTCTGGAAGCTCTCGCCCGCGTCGACCCGGCTCTGGATCGTCCGGATGTCCTCGTCCGAGAGCTGACCCGGGAAGGTGCAGGTCATGCCGCTGTTCACGGTCGCCTTCCCCCCGTTCGGGTCGGTGCATTCGACGACTCCGCTCTTCTCGCGCTCGAACGTCCATCCGTCGGCAGTAGCCACCTCGATCTGGGCCCCCACATTGGTGTCGGAGGGCAGGAGGTACTTCACCGTGATCTGAGCGCTCGCGCTCCCCATGTACACCGCGATTTCTCCGACGAAGGCGTCGCCATACGTACCGAGGATAGCGATGACTTCCACAGCCCCGTTGTCCTGGCTGATCGTCAGCTTGTGAGTCGTCGGATAGATCGCCTCGTTCAGGGTGAAAGAGCTCGCCGACTCCTCGGCCACGGCCTTTCGGGTCTCGAGGCCGTTTCCTCCGTTGAACTTGAACTCGGTCTCGCCGAGCTCGGTGACGTTGTCCTTTATCGCCCGCAGGAACATCCTGAGAGTCGAGAGGATAGTCTCTCCGCCATTCATCTCCGCTTGTGTTTCGGCGGCGGTCGCCGCCCAAGCCACCGGCGTGCCGGCCCAGGCGAACGTCGCCAGAGCCATTCCAATCCAGGTCACGATTTTCGTTTTCATTTTCCATTCCTCCTGTGAAGTGGACTCTCGCAGCTCATTGCAACGTAAGCTTCGATTCGTCCGGAAGGGGCAGGCTGTCCTGCGAGTCCTTTCCGCATCCGCCCGCGATCATCATCGCGGCGACCATCCAGCAAAGAACCAGCCATTTTAGTTTCCTCATTTTCTGTTCCTCCAATGCTCACATGAGGAGCATTGGGCGTGCCGGATCGTGGCACTGGCACGCCATCGAAATTGCTAGGCTATTCCTGGGAGTTCGCTGCGGGGTCCGCTGGATTTCCTGCCGCCCTGCTGGAAATCCAGCGGAGGGCCGCTTGAAAACGGGCGGACCCGTGATTCCCTGACGAGATGACCGCCCCGATCGCCGCGAAGCCGATCATGCTCGGGCCCCAGATTCCCCAGCCGAAGCGGTCGAGCAGGTAGCCCATGCCGAGGCCCACGAACGAGCCGCCGATGTACTGCATGCCGTCGAACATTAGCCAGGATCACCCACTGAATGCTCGGGGCGGCCCAGAGGAAGAAGCCGGACACCCAGGCACAGCAACCCGCGTCGATTAGTAACGGATCTTGGCTTCCAGCTCCTGGGAGAAACGGTCGCCGAACTGGGCGGCGTCCCGGCGGACGGCGATCTCTACCGTGTACGAGCGCCCGGCTCCGACCTTCGGGTCGTGCCTCCAGCCCGCGTCGCCCTTTCTGACGACGACGCGCAGGCCCCCGTGCTCGTCGTGGTCCTTCAGCAGGTCGCTTCGACGCACCTCGGCCTCGAGGTAGGTCTTCAGGCCGCGCTTGACCTGGATGCGATAGACGCTGTCGCGGATATCGCCGACCTGGAGCCAGGGATCACCGACCTCGGCGACAAAGGTCGCGGGATCGCTGTAGCCGCCCGAGACGAGCTCGAGATTGTTCGGCGGGCGATCCTCACGTGAGCCATCGAGCCGCACGGGAATGTCGAGCTCCACCCGGTCGCGGCCGCAGAACGCGCTCGAGCGCGACGGGAAGTCGTAGCGGTACCGGGCGCCGCGGATTCGCAGATCAGCCGTCTTCTCTTCGCCCGACCCTGAGACCGTCAACTCGACCTTCTCAGACTGCCCGGGCAGCAGACGCGCCCGGGGATCGAAGTTCACCCGAACCGTCGCCATCACCATTCGATCGAGCACTCGGTAGCAGACCGTCTCGGGGTGGTAGCAGGACCTCATCTCCGTCGTGCAGTGGCTGCCGTGCTCGGAGTGATGATCGGGGTCGGCGCAGGGGTGGCAATGCTCGTGATAGCCGCAGCTCGGATCGGGGCCGTACCGCATCTCGGTATCGCACTCGGTCCGGTAGACCGGAACCTCGGACGATTGCGTGAGAGTGAACCCGGAATCGGCGGTGCGCACGAGCTCGATCTTCGTTCCTTCGCAGCCCGCGAGCGCGAGCGACCCCATGCCCAGGAGGGCGATCCAGCGAGATGTCATCTCTTCTTCTCCTATTGAGTTGCGTGACCGACGCAGCAAGCACGATGCCAAAGACACTCTCGAGCCGACACCGCGATTTCACGCACTTGATGCAGCGCGCTTGCCAGCTGGTGCGGTGCTGGCTCCGGTGCGTTCGCGCTCCGGTGACCCAGAATGACCGGATCAGGCGGCCGGCAGCCAGACGGTGAATTCGGAGCCGTGGCCAGGATACCGCCGAGATGGGCGACTGTGGGGTCAGGGCATGCGGCGGGCGAAAGGGGGGCGGCAACCTGAATCCACGCAGCGGTTCTGAGGAGCCGCGACGTCCCGGGAGCGGTCCTCAGCGGGCGATGGGCGCGACGAGCTTGGGCAACAGCTTCACGATCCCGGCCACGATCCGTCCGGCGAGCTCGATACTGTCTCGCACCTCTTCGACCGGAGGTTCATCGAGCTCCCCCGGGTAGCGAAAGACCGTGGCGAACGCGGTGAGCTGGTCCGCGCCGGCCAGAAGGTCGCGGGCGGAGGGCTCCGCCTCGAGCACGCTCTGGCTCAGAAGCTCGAGGTCGTGGATTTTCGCGAAGGGACGGTCCTTCCAGGTCAGGAACCCCTTCAGCGCCTTCTCCACGGCCTGCTGGCAATGGAAGGCCGACGAGCCCAGGAGCGGCGGGTCAGCTCGCAGGTCGTTCTTGGCGGCGCGAAGATCCTCGGCCGCCTTCACCAGCCAGGATCGGGTGATCCTCGCTTTCGCGTCGATTGCGTCAGGCGGCATGGAGCCTTCGGCCCTCACGTAGCACCGTGGCCGGAAGCGAGCAGACCACCTCCTTCTCGGCGTTGAACTCGCCCTGAGTCATCACGAGCAGATCGACCGCCGCGCGAACCCCGCGGATCGCCGCACGGGCTTTCTGGATGCGGCGATATGCGGGGTCGGGCGAATCTCGCACGACCATCAGGAGGTCATAGTCGCTCGCGGCCTGGGCCTCTCCGCGAGCTCGGGAGCCGAAGAGATGGATTTCGACCGGATCGAACGCCTGTTTCAGCCGGGAAACGATCTCTTCGAGGCAAGGATCGGAGGCGGGCGCGAGCGTCACCATCGTACGGCCAATCATCGCATCTACGCATGGAAAACACCAGCCGGCGGCCGACGGGAGGATGTCCTGCTGGCGGCCGAGGAGCGACTCAAACAGGCGCTCAGTGCTCGCGGCTTCGAGGACCCGGAGCGCGCAGTAGCGGCACTTTCGGAGAGCCGGATCCAGAAGGCCGCATTTCCAGCAGCCGCTTGAAAACGGGCGTACCCGTGATTCCCTGACGAAACGTCAGGAAACCCAGGCCCTAGTGAGCGACGGCGCCCGTCTTCGGCCGCGCGTTCCAGAGCAGCAGCATGATGACCGCCCCGATCGCCGCGAAGCCGATCATGCTCGGGCCCCAGATTCCCCAGCCGAAGCGGTCGAGCAGGTAGCCCATGCCGAGGCCGACGAACGAGCCGCCGATGTACTGCATGCCGTCGAACATCCCGCACGCGGTCGCGGCGGCCTTCTTGCCGCCGAAGTCCATCGAGGCCGTGCCCGAGAGCATCGAGTGCACGATGCTGATCGAGAAGGAATTCAGCACGAAAGCCACGATCACCCACTGAATGCTCGGGGCGGCCCAGACGACGCCCAGGCAGATCACTTGGAGTCCGTAGCCCAGGAACGCGGCGGGCATGCGCCGGCCCTTGAAAACCCAGTCCGAGATCGTACCCGCGAAGACGGCGCCGAAGATGCCGGCGATGACGACCGCGGCCGCGCCCTTCTGGAACACGGGCGAGGTGAGCTCGAGCTTCTGCGCCTCGAGCATGTAGCGGGGGAACCACTGCTCGAAGCCGTGGCGCACGATGCCGGTGCAGAACTCGGCCGCAGCGATCGCGAGCATGACCGGGTTCATGAGGACCTTCTTGAGGACGTACTTCAAGCTCACCGGCTCGGTGTCGCCGCTCGAGGCGTCCTGGACGTCGAGAGGCGGCAGTCCGCACTCCTCAGGGCCGTTGCGGACGTTGCGGTAGGTGAGAACGGCCATGAAGCCGACCAGCACCGACGGCACGAAGAAGATCCACTGCCAGGGCAGGAAGGTCAGGATGAGCGGCGCGATGAACATGATCCCCGCCCGGCCGCTCTGGATCATGGCGCCGAAGATCGCCGAGAAGACCCCGCGCTCGCGGATGTGGAACCAGCCCGCGTTCACCTTGATGAGCGAAAGGGCCGAAAAGGACTGGAAGTAGCTGCAGAGCGCCCAGATCGTCGCGAAGTACCCAAGGAGGTAGGTGCCGGTGCCCAGAAAACCCAGGTACGCGCCCAGGCCGAAGAGGAAGTTGAAGACCACGGTGCCCGTGGCGCCGATCAGCATTGCCTTGCGGCCGCCGATCCGGTCGGCGATGGGGCCGTTGAAGATGGCCGAAAGACCGTAGATCGAGAGCGCCGCAGTAATGATGGCGCCGATCTGCGTCTTGTCCCACCCGTAGGTGTTCGAGAGCGACTTGTTCGCGAACGAGAGATTGTAGCGGCCCATGTACATGGCCGAGTAGGTGAAGCCGAGCGTGAGCCAGTTCATCGCCCGCCTGCGCCGGAACGCCGCCGTGTAGATCTCGTTCGCTGTCGCCAGCCGCCCCGCCGTCGTCGATGCCGTCGTCATCTGAATCGAACCTCCCCGAAGCCTCACATCCCAGGGGCGCGACCCTAGCCTCACCCTGGTGCGTTTTCCAGGCTCTTTATCCTCGGGTAAGAGCCCGCAGGCTCAGCCTGCTTTCGCCGATGCCCGTCGACCTCCCGCTTCTCAGCGTAGAAATGTCATAGATTTCAAAAACTTCAGACTGCCGTGGATAATCCCGCAACAGCCCCGCGACTCCCTGCTGGACCCGTATGACCTGGGTGGCCTGACGCTGTCGGCGTGCCGATTCCCGAGGCGCCTTCCGCGACCGACTGAGGGATTTCAATCCACCCGGATCGCGCTGGAAAATATCAGTCTCCTCTGTGAGGGGCTGGCCAATAGACTCTTCCGAATGTCCGGGGGGGTATTCTTTCGAACAGCGCTTCTGATGGCCATCTCCCTGCTCTCACCCGGACAGGCGACCGTCGCGGTCGCTCTCTCGGTGGAATCCGATCCACGACTCAAGTTCCCGGTTCCGGCGCCCACCGACCTGCCGCTCGTGCGGGAGGGAATCGCGACCCTTCCGGAGCTGCTCGGGGAGGGTGGCTCGCGCTGGGTGGAGGACGCGCAGCTCGAGGGCGAGCCCTTCGGAATGCCCGAGCCGCTCTTCGACTTGTTTTTCAGCGGATTTCACGGACGCGCGCGCGACGCGATCATTCGAACCCTCGAGTCTTTCCTGCGCTCAGGTCTTTCGCACGACGCGGGGCGGGAGCTGCCGTACGGGATGGCCCGCTCAAGGACGGCTGGCCGGCCGGCGGTGGTGACGCAGAACTGCAGCGCGTGCCATAGCGGGACCGTC